>NZ_JBNDKI010000004.1:0-281483 GCF_050435445.1 Luteibacter sp. 621
CGGGGGCCAAATTCCAAATAAATTTCAACGTTTGTTTTTCTTCCCCCGGGGGGGGGGGGGGGGGCGCGCCCCCCCCCCCCCCCCCGCTCCTACAGGGAAGCAGACGCCGAATGCTGCCGCTTCCTCAGCCTGCGTTCCTGACGAACCGCCCTCTTCTCCCGTCGATCATGCTGCCAAAGGTAAATGGCCGGCGTACTCAGCAACGTAAGCAACTGCGACACCAGCAACCCGCCCAGGATGGCGATGCCCAACGGCACGCGCATTTCGGAGCCCACGCCAAAGCCGATCGCCAACGGCAGCGCGGCGCCCATGGCGGCGAGCGTGGTCATGGTGATGGGCCTGAACCGCACCAGCGCGGCCTCCCGGATCGCATCGATCGGCGACATACCCCGCTCGCGCTCAGCCACCAAGGCGAAGTCCACCATCATGATGGCGTTCTTCTTCACGATGCCGATAAGCATCAGCACGGCGATGACCGACATGAGGGTTAGCGGCGTCTGCGTGACGAACATCGCCAGGTACGCACCCATACCCGCAGCCGGCAAGGTGGAAAGAATGGTCAACGGGTGGATGAGGCTCTCGTAGAGGATGCCCAGCAGCACGTACATGATGACGATCACAGCGACGAGCATCAGGACCGCGCCCACCACGGCCTCGATCAGCTTCTGGTTGGAGCCGGAGTAGTCGTTCTGCACGCCGGGCGGTAGCCGGCTGTGATCGACCAGATTATCGACGATGCGCAGGCCCTCTACCTGGCTCACCCCGGGCGCGAGGTTGTAGCTGATCGTTGATGATTCCAGTTGGTTGTAATGGCTGATGCCCGTGGGCGTGATCGATGAAGCGATCCTCGCCACGGCGGACAGCGGCAGCATGGTCCCCCGGTCGCTACGAAGGTACGTGTTCAACAGCGTGCCTGGTTGCAGCGAGGTTGCCCCGGATGCTGTCAATACGACCTTATAGGTATTGGTATCCGAATAGATGTTCGCGATCTGGCGCTGGCCGAACGCGCTGTACAGCGCCTCGTCCACGGCGGCCATGCTCACGCCAAGCCGCGCCGCCGTATCGCGATCGACCGTGATGGCCTGCTCATGGCCGATGGCATCGAAGCTGGTACCCACATCGCGCAGCTGCGGCACGACACGCAGGCGCCGGGCCAGGGCCAGGGTCGTGTCCTGCAGGCTGAGGCCGGAGGAACTGGTGAGCTGCAACTGATACTGGGCGCCGCCAGAGCGCGCATCACCGCTGCCCCCGAAGAACTGCACGGGCGACATGACGACCGTGGCATCTGAGAGGTTCTCGTAGCGCTCCGCAAGCCGCCTGATCACCGCCCCCACGGACGCACGGCGCTCGCCGGGGGGCTTCAGGTCGAGGTAGAGCGAAGCGGTGCTTCCCACCGCCCCGCCTTGCCCGCTCCCGCCACCGAGGATGGCCGTGACATCGGCGACATCCGGGTCCGCCAGCGCCGTTTCGGCCACGGCGCGCGTACGCTCTGCCAGGCGCTCCGGCGATATGTTGGCGTCGGCGCGAATTGTCGCCTGCAGCATGCCGAGGTCTTCATCGGGCATGACGCCGCCACCGGCTGTTTTGGCTACGGCCACGGCAAGGGCGACCGTAAGGACGATCAGCAGTACCGGTTGCCAACGCATGATCTGACGATGGCGCATGGCCCAGCCCAGCATGCGCTCGTAGTGCTGCAGCACACGCTCGTCCCAGCGCTCCATGGCACTCGCCCAGCGCGGAGCGACGCCAGGTGCCTGATGCTGCAGGTAACGCCCGCACAGCGCGGGCGTTATGGTGAGCGACACGACCGCGCTAACGACGATCGCCACCACGAGGGTGACCGAAAACTCGTGGACCAGCGAGACGAACATGTTGTTGCCGAACACCATGGGCGCGAACACGGCGATCAGCGAAAGCGTGATCGACACCACGGTGAAGCCGATCTCCCGCGTTCCCAGCAGCGCTGCCTCCAGGGGGGGCATACCACGTTCCATATGCCGCACGATATTCTCGATCACGACAATCGCATCGTCGACAACGAAGCCGATAGCGAGCACGAGCGCCACCAGCGACAGGGTGTTGAGCGAGTACCCCAGCACCCACATCGCCACGAACGCGCCAGCGAGCGATAGCGGAACGCTGGCCATGGCGATCAAGGTGGGCCCTGGCCGGCGCAGGAACAGCAGCATCACCCCGGCAACCATCAGCACACTGATGCCAAGCGTTACTTCGACTTCGTGCAAGGCGGTCTTGGTCGATTGGGTCAGGTCGAAGATGGGCGTGATGCGTGCATCCGCCGGCAACAGCCCACGGAGTTCAGGCAGGCGCGCACGAATGGCCTCGGCGGTTGCCACGGCATTGGCTTCAGCGCGTTTGCTCACCTGAAGCACGACACTACGCTGGCCGTTGAACCAGGCCTGTTGGTAGATGTCCTCCTGCCCGCTGCTGATGGACGCCACGTCGGCCAGTCGCACGGGCGTGCCGTTGCGTACCGCGACGATCAGCTGGGCGAACGCGGCCGGGTCACGCAGTGAATCATTCGCCAGCACAGTCATCTGTGAGGTCTTCGAGCCGATCGTGCCCAAGGCTGACGTCACGCTGGCCGCGATAAGTGCGTTGCTCACATCGTTCGCGGTGATGCCCTTGGCGGCAAGCGCCAACGTATCCAGCTCCACGCGCACCGCATGGGGCGAACCGCCGGAGACACTCACATTAGCGACCCCATCGATCTGTGCAATGGCGGGCTTCGCCAGGCTATCGGCAAGGTCGAACAGACGATCTGGCGGCACGCTGTCGGAACTGAGCGTAATCAGCAACACGGGGAGCTGTGACGTATCGAACTTGAAATACTGCGGTGGCGCGGGCATGCCCGGCGGAAGATCATTCGCGGCACTGTTGATGGCCATCTGCACGTCGCGCGCGGCCGCATCGGTATCCGTGCCGAATTCGAACAGTAGCTGCACCTGCGCCGAGCCCTGGTCGGCGATACCTGCCATCTGCTTGATACCCGGGATACGTCCCAGGTGGCGCTCGAGCGGCGCCATGACCGTATTGGCCATGGTATCGGCATTGGCACCCGGCACCTGCGCGAACACCACGACCGCCGGGAATTCGACGGAAGGCAATGCCGCCACACCAAGCTGCAGATACGCCCATAACCCCGCGAGCACGAGGCCTATACCGAGCAACGATGCGCCAGCGGGGCGCCTGATCAACGGGCCAAAAACATTCATCGCTTCCCTGACGCACCCTGCAGTCCAGCCGTGCCAGACCTTATTACGATGCGATGACGGGGAAGCGTGCCATTGGTTGGCTGACCAATGGCACGGTGCCAATGGCCTTGTGCAGGAGCGCGCTGGCGCGCGGTGGGTGCTTGCGGGAAGACCCCATCGCGCGCAAGCGCGCTCCTACAAGAGCTTATTTCAGCGGGACGGTGATGGTGGGTTCGCTATTGCCCAGACGTGCGGTACCGGGCGCAGCCACGCCCGGCGAGCCGGGGCGGTATGGACGCAGCGATTCAAACTTCTGCTGGTACTCGTCGGTGACCTGTTTGGCTTCGTCGCCGTTGGTGATCACCTTCGGCGTGATCAGCACGATCAGCTCCGTGCGGTTCTTGCCGCGGGTGGTGCTGCCGAAAAGGCGCCCGAAGATGGGGATGCGGTTGAGGCCAGGTACGCCGGTATCGGTGGTGTTATCGATCTGGCGAATCAGACCGCCCAGGAGCACCGTCTGGCCGCTCTGCACGGCCACCTGCGTCGCCACCTCACGCTGCTGGATCGGGAAGTTGCCCGTCGTCGCATCCTTCTGCCCTGGCGCGCTCACCACCTGGTTGATGTTCATGTACACCAGGCCGCCCGGATTCACGCGCGGACGCACGTTGAGGATCACGCCGGTGTCCTTGTACTCCACCTGACCGATCGTATTGTCGGTATTGGCGTTGGTGTTGATGTAGGTCTGCTGGATCGGAATCTGGTCGCCGACCTGGATGTGCGCCTTCTGGTTGTTCAACACCACCAGCGACGGCGCCGAGAGCGTCTTCGTATTGCCGTTCTGTTCCATCGCATGCAGGGCGACAGCCAGGTTGTTATTCACGAAGGAGTAGAAGAAGGAATCGGTGGCAGGCGTGTAGACATTGCCGGCGTTGCCGATCGCCCACTGCTGCTTGTTTCCTGGCTGGCCTACCGAACCGTTGGTGCCGCCGACCAGGCCTTCCAGGTACCACTGCACGCCGAACTGGAAATCACCGGTGAGGTTCACTTCCAGGATGCGCGTTTCGATCTGCACCTGCAGCGGCACGGCATCGAGGCGCTTGATCGCCTGTTCGATCTCCGCCCACTGCGAGGGACGGCAGCGGATCATCAGCTGGTTGTTGGTATCGACACTCGTGATGCGCACGCCGTCGTCGGTGGTGATGCCACCGCTGTGCTGGCGGCGGCCGGAGGAATCGTCATCGCCAAAACCGCTACCGGACGACCCGCTACCGAAGGACGAGCCCGTGCCCGTGCCACTGGTGCCGCTGCTCGAAAGGCCGTTGTTGCTGGTGTTGAGGTAACCGGAATTCGTCGACGACGAGCTGTTACCGAACGAGCCCGTGGTGCTGCCCAGGCCAGAACCGCCCCGGTTGCCAAGATCGCTGTCACCACTGCTGCCAAGCGTGCCGGAGCTAAGCCCCGGGCCCACGCGGCCGCCGCGATCGCCGCCGCTGCCGCCGGAATCGCCACCGTAGATATCAGAAAGGTAATCGGCCAGGTCCGAGGCCTGCACGTTACGCACGTCGTACACGAACAGCTGCGGCTCATTGCCGCCACCGCGATCGATGCGATCGATCCAGCTCTTCACCTCTTCGAGGTACGTGGCGTTGGGGCTGATCACCACCAGCGAGTTGGTACGCTCGATAGGAATGAAGCGGAGCATGCCGGCCATGGGCGTGTTGCCCTTGTCGCCGAAGATCGAATCGAGCTTGGGCGTCAGGTCCTTCACTTCCGCGCGCTGCAGGCTGAACACGCCCACGGACATGCCGCGCAGCCAGTCCACGTCGAATGTCTTTACCGTGCGCGAGTAGTTATCGAGCTCGGTGGCCGTACCGGCCATGACGATGACGTTACGCGTCGGGTCCGCGAGCAACGTCGCATCGGCGCGCGCGAACGGCTTGATCAGCTTCTGCATCTCGGTCGCCGAGATGAAGTGCAGCGGGAACAGGCGCGCCTGCAGGCCGCCCGGCGGCGCCGTCGCGCCAATGCTCGGCACCACGTTGCCGGGCACGGCATCCTTGGACGGCATGACCACATAACGGCCATTGGTGCGGACCAGCGCATTACCGGTCCACGACAGCAAGGTTTCAAGAATAGGCAGCGCCTGTTCGGCAGTCACCGGCTGCGAGGTGGAGAACGAAACATTGCCCTGCACGCCCGGGACGATCGAATAGTTCTCGTGCAGCAGGTCGCCCAGGATGGCTTTCACCACCGACTCGACCGGCTGGTTTTCGAAATTGAAGGTAACCGTGCCCTGCCCCTCGGCGACGGGCTTCGGCTCGGCCAGGCCGACCGGCTTGACGAACTCGCCCGTACCCGTGGTGATCTGGGCGGGGGCAACCACGGCACTCTGCGGGCCCACCGGCGCCACGATGGTCGGCCGCGGGGCTGGCTTCTCGGTTCCCGCCAGGGCTTCTCGCTGCAGTGCGCCATCGTCTTTGGGTTGCGGTAGCGAGGTGCATCCGGCAAGCGCTACCGCCAGCGCCGTAACGCTGATCACGGGCTTTTTGAACATGGAACAACGTACTCCCTCGTTGGACTCAGTGGCCGTTACCCCTCGGGCGGCCGCCTCGTTAGAGGCCCAACTCTATAGGGAGGTTCCCTTCCAGCGCTAGCGTGTCATTGCAAAACTCGACTGGCGCACATTAACGACGCGCCGGAACGGGGCCCGGCGCGCCATGCGGGGCGATCCCTGCCCGTTCAGCCCGTGGCCCACTCCGCGTGGAAACTGCCTTTTTCGTCAATCCGCTCGAACGTGTGGGCACCAAAGAAATCGCGCTGCGCCTGAATGAGATTCGCGGGAAGTACATCGGCGCGGTAGCTATCGTAATAAGCGATGGCGGCGGAGAACCCCGGCACGGGTACGCCCACCCGTACCGCCTCGGCCACGACCTCGCGCAAGGCACCCTGGTAGCCCTGGACGATATCGCGGAAATACGGGTCGAGCAGGAGGTTCTTCAGCTTCGGATCGTGCTGGTACGCATCGGTGATCTTCTGCAGGAAACGCGCGCGGATAATGCAGCCAGCGCGGAAGATCTTGGCAATCTCACCGTAATGCAGGTCCCAGTGGTTCTCTTCCGATGCCGCGCGCAGCTGGGCGAAGCCCTGGGCATAGGAAATGAGCTTGCTCATATACAGCGCCTTGCGCACGGCCTCGATAAAGGCCTTGCGGTCGCCACTGAACTTGCCGGACTCGGGCCCCTTCAGCTGCTTGCTGGCTTCCACACGCTCGTCCTTCATGGAAGACAACACGCGGGCGAACACGGATTCGGTGATGAGGGTAAGCGGCACGCCCAGGTCGAGCGCACTCTGGCTGGTCCACTTGCCCGTACCCTTCTGCGCGGCGCGGTCCAGGATCACATCCACCAGCATCTTGCCGGTCTTTTCATCCTTGCGACGGAAAATCTTCGCAGTGATGTCGATCAGGAAGCTATCGAGTTCGCCCTTGTTCCATTCATCGTAGACATCGGCCAGTTCCTCGTTGGAAAGGCCGACCACGTGCTTGAGGACGGCGTAGCTCTCGGCGATGAGCTGCATATCGCCGTATTCGATGCCGTTGTGCACCATCTTGACGTAATGGCCCGCGCCATCGGGACCGATATAGGTCACGCAGGGTTCGCCATCAGGAGCTTTCGCCGCGATCTCAGTGAGAATCGGGGCCACCAGGTCGTAGGCATCACGTGGGCCGCCGGGCATGATCGAGGGGCCTTTCAGGGCACCTTCTTCGCCACCGGAAACCCCGGTACCAATGAAATGCAGGCCATCCTTCGCCAACTCCTCGCCGCGGCGCACGGTGTCCTTGTAATAGGTATTACCGCCATCGATCACGATATCGCCCTTGTCCAGCAGCGGGCGCAGCTCCTCGATCACGGCATCGGTGCCCTTGCCGGCCTGCACCATCAACAGGATCCGACGCGGCTTCTCCAGCGAATCGACGAACGCCTGCAGGGTATCGGTGGGAATGAGCTTCTTGCCTTTGCTCTCTTCCATCACCTCATCGGTTCGGGATTTGGTGCGGTTGTAAATGGATACCGCGTGACCGCGGCTTTCGATATTCCAGGCCAGGTTGCGGCCCATCACGGCCATGCCAATCACGCCAATCTTCTGCTTGCTCACGGGTTACTCCGACGAAGCCAACGGAAAGGGTTGAGGATACGTGCGGCGATGCCATCGCGATTGGCGAAATTCGCGCGGGATTCGCCGCATTGCAGCATCACTTCCCCCCAGCATGCCTAGGAAAACGGCGACGGAACGTGATGGCGGTCGGCTATCATGGCCGGCGAACCGGCGGCTGGCCCGCCATGAAGGAAACAGGTACGCATGAACCAGGTGACGTCGCACAAGCGCGACAAGCGTGTGGCCAATGCCCACGAGGCGCTGAAGGGTCTGGTGGCCGATGGGCAGATCATCGCCGTTGGCGGTTTCGGCCTTTGTGGCATCCCCGAGCTGCTGATCGAAGCCCTGCGGGATTCGGGCGTGAAGCAGCTCACTGCCGTGTCCAACAACGCCGGTATCGATGGCGTGGGCCTGGGCCTGCTGCTGGCCACCCGGCAGATCCGCAAGATGGTCTCGTCCTACGTGGGCGAGAACAAGGAATTCGAACGCCAGTTCCTGGCCGGCGAGCTCGAGGTGGAATTCACCCCGCAGGGCACCCTGGCGGAGAAGCTGCGCGCCGGCGGCGCTGGCATTCCGGCCTTCTTCACCCGTACGGGCTACGGCACCCAGGTGGCCGAAGGCAAGGAAACCCGCGAGTTCGATGGCCAGATGTACGTCATGGAGCGCTCCATCGTGGCCGACGTGGCCCTGGTGAAGGCGTGGAAGGCTGACCCGTCGGGCAACCTGGTCTTCCGCAAGACCGCGCGCAACTTCAACCCGATGGTCGCCACCGCCGGCAAGGTCTGCGTGGCCGAAGTGGAGATCATGGTGGAGGTGGGTGAGCTGGATCCCGACCAGATCCACACGCCGGGCATTTATGTTGATCGCATCGTGCACAACCCCGCGCCGTCCAAGCGCATTGAACAGCGCACCGTGCGCGCCTGAGGAGAACACCATGGCCTGGACCCGTGAACAGATGGCGCAGCGCGCCGCCAAGGAACTCTCCGACGGCGATTACGTGAACCTCGGCATTGGCTTGCCCACGCTGGTGGCCAACCACCTGCCCGATGGCGTGGATGTGTGGCTGCAATCCGAAAACGGCCTGCTCGGCATCGGCCCCTTCCCCACCGAGGATGAAGTGGACGCCGACCTGATCAACGCCGGTAAGCAGACCGTAACGGCGCGCCAGGGCGCGGCGTTTTTCTCCAGCGCGGATTCGTTCGCGATGATCCGCGGCGGCCATATCGATATCTCCATCCTTGGCGCCATGCAGGTTACCTGCGAGGGCGACATCGCCAACTGGATGGTGCCCGGCAAGATGGTGAAGGGCATGGGCGGCGCGATGGACCTGGTGGCCGGCGTGAAGCGCGTCGTGGTCGTCATGGAGCACACGGCCAAAGATGGCGGCCACAAGATCCTGAAAGAATGCACCCTGCCGCTCACCGGCAAGGGCGTGGTCGATCGCATCATTACCGAACTGGGCGTATTCGACGTTACGCCGGGCGGGCTGGAGCTGATTGAACTGGCGCCGGATGTGGATGTGGCAACGCTGCGCGACGCCACGGGCTGCGAATTCACCTCGAAGGTCTGAAGCGTCGCGCGCAAGCGCGCTCCTACAGGGTGGTGGCGCGCCACACGCCGCCGAGCGGCGGTGCAACACACGCCGCCGAGTGACGGCGCGCCGCATGGCGCCGTGGACTTGTAGGAGCGCGCTTGCGCGCGATACGGTCTTGCGGCAACGCAAAAGAAAAGCCCCGGACCTTGCGGACCGGGGCTTTGAGAAGAAAGTCGCTCCGCAGAGGGCGCCTCAGTGTGGGCCTCGGGGGGGAGGTAGGCCAAAACACCGGGTATAGCGCCAGTACGGAGCGAGGGCCACTACCGACCCAGGGGGAGGGGTTGGTGGTAGGGCGAGACAAATAATAGATTTCCTAGGAAATGTTCGCCAATATATCTTTCAGCGATCACTTATATGAAATACGACTATGTTTGACCTGCGCCAGCTGCGCTACTTCGTCGAAGTGGCGGAAACCCTGAGTTTCACCCAGGCCGCGCAGCGCCTGCACATTTCGCAACCACCTCTTTCCCAGCAAATACAGGCACTTGAGGCTGATCTTGGCGTGCGCCTGCTGGACCGTAACCGGCGCCGCGTGGCACTGACCGAGCCTGGCCGCATCTTCCTTATCGAAGCGAAGGCCATCCTCGCCCGTGCGGAAAGCGCCCGCACGGTGGTCGCCGAGGCGGCCGCCGGATTCACCGGCAACCTCCGGCTGGCCTATGCGCTCTCCATTTCTTTCCACCGGGCCCTGCCCGAGACACTGATCCGATTCTCCCACGCCGCCGCCGGCGTGAGCCTGCACCTGGTGGAGATGCCGACCAACGCCCAGTATGACGCCCTGCTCAGCGGCCAGATCGACGTGGGCCTGCTCCGCGCCCCGCCCGAGGGCGTGGCCAATGCGCGCCAGTTGAAGATGGAAGTGATCGACCAGGAACCGCTGGTGCTCGCCCTGCCCGCGGGCCACCGCCTGGCCAAGCAGCCCACGGTGACCATGGCCGACCTGGCGGGCGAGCGCTTCGTGGCGCCGCCCCGGGCGTACGCCGCCACACTGATCGATCGCCTCAACATGCTTGCCGGCAAGGCCAATTTCCGCCCGAACATCTACCAGGAGGCCCAGCAGATCCCTTCGCTACTGCCGCTGGTGGCCGCAGGGATGGGCGTGGCACTGGTGCCAGCATCGTTGCGTGCCGTCACCCTGGATAAGGTCGCCTTCGTGACGATTGACGACCCGGAGGCGTGGATGTTGCTCGCGGTGGGCTGGAGGGCCGACAATACGTCGCCCGTGCTGGAGATCTTCCTGCGCACGGTGCGCGAGGCCCGGGCGAAGCTGGGCCTTGGCTGAAACGCGAGTTGATTCCGGCGCTTGCGTTAAGCCGAGGGGATGGTTACAATCCCGTTTTTCCCGTATCTCATTTGTATCAGGAGCTGGCCGTGAAGGTGCTTTCTTCTTTGAAGTCCGCGAAGTCGCGTCACCGTGACTGCAAAGTCGTTCGCCGTCGCGGCAAGGTGTTCGTGATCTGCAAGTCGAACCCGCGTTTCAAGGCCCGTCAGCGCTAATTTCAGCCGCGATGGGTTCTACTTAAAAGGCCGCGCAAGCGGCCTTTTTTGTTGCCCAACGCCCGGAGAATGAGCCCGTTAGCCGGACGCAGCGACCGGATACGGGGAATCCGGGATATCCCCGCTATCGCCCATGAACACGCAATTGCGGCCCGAGCGCTTGGCGCGGTACAGCGCGCCATCCGCCACCACCAGCAGGCGGTGAAGCTCAAACCCACACTGCAACGTCGACGCCACGCCAAAGCTCGCCGTCACCAGCAACTCCGGCCGCGACGGCGTCGCCGATGTGGCCGAGATCGACAAACGCAGCTGCTCCGCACGCGCCCGCGCCTGCGCCGGGCTGCAGTCCGGCAACAACACCGCAAACTCCTCGCCACCCAGCCGGCCAAACACATCGCACGCATGCAGCGCACGGCGGCACACATCCACCGCACGCTTCAGCACCTCATCGCCCACTGAGTGGCCCCAGGTGTCGTTTACATTCTTGAAGTGATCCAGATCGAACAGGATCAGGCAGGCCCCGCGATCCGAACGTGCGCCATACGCCAGCACCCGTTCCGACTGCTCCACGAAATGCTCGCGGTTGCAGATGCCGGTCAGGCCATCGCGGCGCGCCATGCGCATGAAGCGCAATTGAGAGCGGCGCAGGCGCAACACCAGCGCCACGATGCCGACCAGGCACAGGCCGAGCACGAAGATGTACAGGCGCCCGGTTTCGACTTCTTTCTTATCCAGCGCGTTCGACAGTCGCAGGATCTCGTTCTTCTTGTTCAGCGCATCCACTTCCGCCTTGCGCGCCACCACCTGCTGGTCGACGATCTGGAAGGCGAGACTACGTGCACTGATGTCATCGAGATAAGCCTTGTCGGCGGCCATGTACTGCTCGTGGTAATTCAAAGCCGACTGGGCGTTGCCCTGGCGTTGTTCCACTTCGTACAGCACTTTGAAGCCCGTGCGCTTGGGATCGGTGAACTCATCGCGCACCGAACCGGCCACGGCGGAAAGCGCGTAACGGCGCGCGCTCGCCACGTCATCCATGGCCAGGTAAGCGCTGGCCAGCGTTGCATCGAACTCGGCAAGCAGGGTGGCGTAGCTGGTATCGCGCAGGTCGTCGCGATGGGGCTCCAGCAGCTCGATGGCAGTGCGCGGCTGGCCATGCCGCAGGTAGAACGAGCCAATATCCGCACGCATGGTGTCGGCGAACACGGTATCACCGGCCTTGTCGCACGACTCGATGGCGCGCTGGTACTCCGGATCGATGGATGCCAACCGCCCTGCTTCGCTACGGGCGCGCAGCAGGTGCTGCATGCCCTTGCACTCGGTTTCGCCCGCGGGCGGGTCATCCACCATTTGTTTCGCGTACGCTTCGGCCGCGTCGAACTGGCCCGCCGAGCTCAGCAGCTGGGATGCTTCGCCCAACGCGGCAAAGCGTGCCCGGCCATCGCGAATGGAGGGCAGCAGCTCCTGCATCTGGTTGAGGCGGCGGAACGCATCCTCGTACCGATGGGACACGCCCAAGAGGTTGATCAGCGTGGCCAGCGCCCGCACGCGCAACACCGCGTCGGGCGATGTATCGGCCACGCTCTCGAGCAGCCCCCGCGCTTTCTCGAAATCGCCTACCCAGGTGGCACGCCACCCTTCCAGGAAGGCCAGCTTAGCGGCGGAGGCACCATCCAGCTGCGCACGCATGGGCGCGACATCCTGCAGCAAATGGTTGAATCCATCGAAATCGGCATGTTTAACCTGGTCCGCGCGCTCAAGCATCTCGGCGGCCTGCGCGGGCGTCTTCGCGGCCTCCGCATGCGCGACAGCCATGCCGGCCAAGGGCACGGCCAGCAGGAACAAAGCATGGCGGGTCCAGCGTGTCACGGGCATCAATGTCCCTTCCGTGGCGGCGCATCAGGCGCCTTCTTCTTCAACGGGTCGTTGCCGTCCTCGTCATCGCCGTCATCCTCATCCGGCGCCTCCTCATCACCATCCGGGCCAGGCATCTGGGTGGCAATGAACTTCGCACCACCGAACAACGCGCGCAAGGTCTCCGCATCGCCGCCGGCCAGGGCCTCGCGCGTTGCTTCGTCGTCAATCCCCAGCGCCGTGAGCAGCGCTTCGCGATCGGCCGCGGGGCCACATCGCAGCGCCGCGTCCTGCCCGACGCGGGCGAGAAAGTCCATGACGTTTCCCATCGCACCTGTCCGTTGGGCTGGAGGCCTTGCCCCCGGCCCGCTTGGCTCGCCTCCCCTCGAGGCAAATCATGGCGCGATCATACCGCCACGGGCGGCGGTGCAGTAGTAGGCCACCCGGCCGGGCCCAAAGGGTCGAGACCAACATCACACCAGCGCGGTGGTCAGGGCTCGAGCGCCACCGTGCAATCGATGCCCTGGCGGGCCATCTTGGCGTACGGGCAGAGGCGCTCGGTGTAGCGCACCAGCTCCTCGGCCAACGCGCGGGCCACCCCGGGCAGGCGGATGCGCACATCAGCCACCAGGGTAAATTGCCCATCCACCGGATCGCGCCCGAACGTCACCCTGGCCTTCACGGCCGCATCGGGAATGGCGATCGCCGAACGCTCAGCAAGCAAGGTGAGTGCCCCGTGGAAGCACGCTGCGAAGCCGGCGGCAAACAGCTGCTCGGGGTTCGTGCCG
Organism: Luteibacter sp. 621; assembly: GCF_050435445.1. NCBI lineage: Bacteria > Pseudomonadati > Pseudomonadota > Gammaproteobacteria > Lysobacterales > Rhodanobacteraceae > Luteibacter > Luteibacter sp. 621. The sequence continues at coordinate 13,101 of NZ_JBNDKI010000004.1, forward strand.
CCGCCGGGTCCGCCCAGGGCTTGCGGGAGGCGTAACGCAATATCCAGTTCGCCATCGGAAGAACGCGCCACGCCCGACGCCCTGGCATGCGCGGCACTGCCACCGGTCACCGTGACGTCGGCCGTGTAGAGCGGCTGGAAGGCCTCGCCGTGGTAGCGATCCAGGAACGATACGTGCGGCGCCTTGGGCTCCATGGCGGGGTAGCCTTCAGGCTGCCGCGTGGGGACCGGATGCCTGGCTGGCCAGCCAGGCATCGAGGCTGATCTTGCCCAGGTGCGCACCCGGGCCCGGCAGTAGCGACTCCCAGCCAATCAGGCCGCCAAAGTACGGCGCAGCGGGGTCGCCGTGCACCTGCCGTGCGTCGCCCTTGGCACGCAGGTAGCGGCGCACCAGCTCATCCATCGGGAAGGCCTCGGGACCGGCGACCTCGGTGACGCCGTTCGCGGGGCTGGCCATGGCCGCATCGGCGACCGCGGCAGCGACCTCTTCGGCAGCGATGGGCTGGATGCCGCCGGTCGATACGGCGATGCTCGGGCCCTGCCCTGCCTCGTTGGCGATGCCGCCGGTGAACTCAAGGAATTGCGTGGCGCGAACGATGCTGTACAGCACGCCGGATTCGCGAATGATCCCCTCCTGCGCCTCCTTGGCGGCGAAGTACGCATTACCCGGTTTGCGATCGGTACCCACGATGGACAGCGCGACGTGGTGCTTCACACCCGCCCGACGCTCGGCCGCGGCGATGTTGCGCCCCGCCGTGCTGAAGAAATGCATGACATCATCCGCCGCGAACGATGGCGAGTTCGCCACATCCACCACGGTATCGACACCCGCCATGGCGGAATCCAGCCCTTCGCCCGTGAGCGTATTCACGCCGGTAGACGGCGCGGCGGCTATCGCCTCATGCCCGTGTTCGCGCAGGCGGGCGACCACCTTGCTGCCGATCAGGCCGGTACCGCCAATAACGAGGATCTTCATGGTCGTCTCCGAACTTAAAAGCTGTTGGGGCAAAGGCTAGGCCGGCGCCCGGGGTGCGGGTAGCCCCACGCGCGACCTCACCGTGTTGCCGCGGACTCACCAATACGGTTGTCGTCACCGCAGTCAAAATCCAGCGCACGGATGGCGGCGATCATGTAGTCGACGAAGACGCGGATCCGCGAGGGCATCTGCTGGCGGCTGAGGTAGCACACGTAGTGGCCGCGGTCCTCAGGCGCATGTTGCGGAAGACACGCCACGAGGCGACCCGACTTCAGGTGATCGCACACCTGATAGCCGGCCAGTTGGGCCAGGCCCTCCCCATCCAGCGCCGCCTGCAACACCAGGTCCGCATCGTTAAAGGACAGCATGGAGGCTGGGCGCACCTTCTTGTCCCGGCCATCCACGCGGAACTCCCAATCGAATGTGCGGCCATTCGCCAGTCGATAGCCCAGGCACTCGTGCGAGGCGATGTCATCCAGCGAACGTGGCGCAGGGTTTCGCGCCAGGTACCCCGGTGATGCGCAAAGAAACATACGCATGGGCACGATCTGCCGGGCGATCACCTGGCTATCCTCCATGCGGCCGTTGCGGAACGCGACATCCACATGATCGGTAATGAAATCGGCCGGGCGGTCATCCAGCAGCAACTCGACAGCGACATCGGGGTACGCGGCACGGAAGCCGTGAAGCAACGGCGCGACCACCTTGCGGCCGAAGCCCACCGCGGCGCTGATACGCAGCCGGCCGCGCGGTGGCCCCTCGCGCAGTTCGCGCATGTCCTCCAATGCCTGGGCAATCCGCTCAACGCCTGGCTGGCAGTTCTCGAAGAACAGCGAGCCTTCCGGCGTGAGCGATGTACTGCGCGTGGTGCGAGAAAACAGCCGCGCACCGACCTGTTGTTCGAGCTTCTGCACACTGCGGCTCACCGCGCTGCGACCGATGCCCAGGCGATCGGCGGCGCGCGCGAAGCTGCCTTCGTTCACCACGGCAATAAAGGCGATCACGCCGGCGTAACTGGCGGAGAAGCTCGACGTGAGTGCGTCGGCACCGACGCGGGCGGCTTGCGGAAAAGGCGTGACGTTCATGGGGTGTCTCCGTGGGCGCTGGCGTGCAGGGCACGCAGGCGCGATCGGGCATCGTCGATCAATTGGCGGCAGCTGGCGCCGTCACGACCGAGCAAGGTGGCAACTTCATCCATGGGTTTGCCGAGCACCTCGCTCAGCAGGAAGGCCAGCCGCGGCAGCGCCGGCAGCTGCTGCAGGGCGGCCTGGAACTCGTCCCACACGCGGTCGCAGCTCTCCCTGGTGTGCGGCTCGGCGATGCGCGGCGGGGCCATGTTTTGAGTGTCCATGCCTAACAGACGGCGCAGCCACCCGCGCTGTGACAGGGGCATTGGTGCGTTCCACGCAACACCGTGCGGACGGCGCCGTGGCTACCGCATCCCCGGTACGGCGCCTAGCTTGTAGGCATCCCGGATCCCCGGGCTTCCCTTCCCTACCGCGTGAGGTTCCACCGATGAGCAAGCGTCTTGATTACCAGCTGCAATCGCCCGAGTTCACGAAGAAGCTGGTCGAGCTTTCGATTGCACAACGCAAGGACAGCAGCATCGAGCCTGGCCTGAAGCACATGCTCGACCTGCGCGCTTCGCAGCTGAACGGCTGTGGCTTCTGCGTCGATATGCATGTCAAGGAAGCTATTGCCGGCGGCGAGCGCCAGCTGCGCTTGCACCACGTGGCGATCTGGCGTGAATCCGACCAGTTCACCCCGCGTGAGCGCGCGGCGCTGGCGTACACGGAAGCCCTGACCGAGCTGAAGCCGGAAGGTATTACGGACGAGCTTTACAAGACCGTACGCGAGCAGTTCTCCGAGAAGGAACTGTCGGACCTGACCTTCGCGATCATGACGATCAACGCGTGGAACCGGGTCAACGTGGCCTTCCACACGGTGCCCGGCTCACTGGACAAGGCTTATGGCCTCGACAAGGTCGCCGTCGGCTGATCGCCCAAACCACCAGAGGACGTGTCCATGAAAGCCATCTACACGATTGCCACGCTGGGTTTACTGGCGGCCTGTGGCGCCGCGCATGCCCACGGTGACGAGCACGCCGCGACCACGGTGCAGCCCAGGGTCACCCTGCTGAGCAACCACGACATGCCGGATGTGCCGGGCAAGGAAATCACCACGATCACGGTCGATTACCCGCCGGGGGTCGTCGAGCATGTGCACCACCACGATGCCAATGCCATTGTGTACGTGCTCGAAGGCAACATTATCGAAGGCGTACAGGGCCAGCCCGAGCAACACCTGAAGGCGGGCGACACCTTCTACGAAGGCCCGAACGACACCCACACCATCGGCCGCAATGCCAGCCAGACCGAGCCGGCCCGGTTCGTGGTCTTCATCGTCCACGACAAGGGCAAGCCGATCGTGCTGCCCGGCGCGAAAGACGGCCACTAGCCATTACGGTAAAAAACCGCAGGAACTTGCTGGACGGGGCATCGGGGGCGTGTCACAACTCGTGGGCCTGATCCGTCTGGAGAGACATGAGCGCCGCTACCGCCACCTTTACCGCCCTGCGCCCCCGGCTGCACGGCATTGCCTATCGCATGCTCGGCTCCGTGCCCGAAGCCGAGGATGTGGTGCAGGACGTGTGGCTGCGCTGGCACGGGGCGGATGCGGAGCGCATCGAGAACGCCGAGGCGTGGCTGGTGGCCGCCACCACCCGTCGCGCCATCGACCAACTCCGCGCGGCGCGCACGCGGCGCGAGCACTACGTGGGCATCTGGCTGCCCGAACCGGTGCTCACCGACGACAGCGCCACGCCCGAGGACCTGCAGGAGTTGGCCAGCGACGTGTCGGTGGCGTTCCTGGCCCTGCTGGAGCGCCTGGCGCCCGAAGCCCGCGCCGCGTTCCTGCTGCGCGAGGTATTCGACGAGGACTACCCCGAGATCGCCCATGTGTTGGGCAAAAGCGAAGCGGCCTGCCGCCAGTTGGTACACCGGGCCAAGGAGCAACTGCGCGATGAGCGGCCACGGTTCGAGGTAAACCGAGCATTGCACGCCCATCTTGTACAGCGCTTTGCCGGCGCGATGGCCAGTGGCGACTTCCGCTCCATGCGCGAGATCCTGGCGCCGGATGCCGTACTGATGGGCGACGGCGGCGGCTACGTGTCCAGCTTCCCCAAGCCGATGGAAGGCGGCGCGCGCATCGCGCAGTTGTTGTATGCGCCCAGTATCCGCAACGATCGCGACATGCGCGTGGAGGTCGCCAGCGTGAACGGCGAACTTGCCGTACTGCGCTACTTCGCAGGCGCCCTGGAGTCGGTGCAGACCTTCGCGACCGAAGATGGCCGCATCACGGCCATCCACGTGCAACGCAACCCGGAGAAACTGGCGCGGTTCGTGACCGGCCAAGCCGGATTCCGCCCCCTGTAGGAGCGCGCTCGCGCGCGACCCGGCGGCACCGCAAGCACCCATCCCGCGCAAGCCCCCGCCCATGTGGCCAAATCCCTGCGCTTCTGCCGAAAACATGCTCTGTGTCACATTTTTAGGCTACCATCTGCCGAAATTGCCTAAATCGTTCTAAATAGCGATCTTGCCCTCGCAGGGGATGGAGCAGGTATGGAATACCTCGATGCGGAGAACGCCCTTCTCCGTGAAGGATTGCGCGCGAGCCGCATCGGCCTCTGCATCGTGGATGCGCAGGGCCGCGTCGTTCAGACCGCCGGCGATTTCGCCGAGCGCATAGGCACCACCGACCGTGACCTGCTGGGTAGCAGCCTTCGCCTGCACTTGCCGAGCACCCTGCTGCTGCCTGGCCTGGCGGGCCTGCTGAACCCCGACAGTGGTGACATAGGTAGCGAAGGCCACCTGCGCGGCCAGGGCGGCGCGGACAAGATCCTACTGTTCCAGGCGCGCACCACCACGCTCGATGGCGCACGCTTCCGCATCATCACCGTGGTGGACCTGGATAACTTCGGCGCCACCCGCGGCCGCATGGGCGACCTGCAGGATACGTTGCAGGCCATTGCTGCGGGCGTGGTGCTGGTGGATGCACAGGCACCCGACCTGCCGATCACCTACGTTAACCGCCGTTTCGAGCAACTCACTGGTTACAGCGCCCGCGAGTGCGTTGGCCGCAACTGCCGGTTCCTGCAGGGCCCGGAAACGGACCCAGCTGCCGTCGAAGCGCTGCGCCGGGCCATATCGCTACGCCAGGCGACGCAGGTCGTGGTACGCAACTACCGCAAACATGGTGAGGCGTTCGATAACGAGCTATTCCTCTCGCCCATCTTCGACGTGGACGGCAACCTGCGCTGGCTGCTTGGCGTGGCGCGCGAGCGCCGCGAGCGCTCGCTTTCGCAGGCGGCCGCATGACGTCTGCGGCGGGGCGCCTTTCCGTGGCGTTCGCGCCCATGCCACTGGAGGATGCGTTGCTACTGCGCGCGGCCCTGCGCGCCGCGGGAGTGCGCTGGCGCACGGTGCCTGTGGAGCGCTGCGATGTGCTGCTGGGCACGGACCCGGCCGCCTTGCCACGCACGCCCAGCGATAAGGTGATTCGCATTGTCGCTGGGCCGCGCCGCGCGAGCGCGCCCGATATCCGTTTCCTCGATCGCTGGCCGCATACGGGCCAGCTCGCCGATACGATCGCGCAGGGCCAGCGGGCGGCGAACAGCCCGTTTGGCGACGTTGCGCGGGCCGCCGTCGAAACATCGCCCACCTCGGTCGATGCGTGGCTGGCACACGCAACCCATGCCGGCGCGACCGGCCAGCGCCTGCAGATCGATGGCACCGCCGGCCCGATCGCATAGATCGATGCCACGGCGAACGCGGGCTGGGTAGCCCCCGCGGTTGCGGCCGCCCTGCCCGCCGCCATGAGCGATGCAGCGCTGAGCGCACGCGCCACCGCGGGCGAGGTTCCGGCCGACGCCCTGCGCTGCTCCATGGCGCACGTGCTGTGGGCGATCGCACTGGGGCGCCCGTGGGCCGTCGATGAACTGAACCTCGAACGCCACCGCCGACTCCGCCTGAAACGCTGGCCAGACTTTGGTTCGCTCGAACGCCGCGATACGTTCCTGCGGGTTGCGTCGCAACTCATCCGCGAGCCGACCTCGCTGGATCACCTGCTGGCCGCGCACCCGGCCCGGCAGGCCGATGTGCTGGCCCTGCTCGCCGGCTGCCGCCTGTGCGGCTGGCTGGATGTGACCGAAACATTCGACAAGGACGCGCCAACCCGTCGCGACGCGCCCGCACGGGGGCCGCTGCATGCGGCCATGGGCAAGCTGCGCCGCGCGCTTGGCATGGGGAGCCACGGGTGAACCAACGCGACTACAAGATCGTTTTCCTTGGACCGATGGGTGCCGGCAAGACCACCGCCATCTCAGCGATCAGCACACGGCCGCCGGTGGCGACCGAAGTGCGCAACACCGACCTTGCCGCCCATGGCAAGGCCTCAACCACGGTGGCGCTCGATTACGGCGAAGTGGCGCTCGACGACGGCGGCACGCTGCGGCTTTACGGCGTACCCGGCCAGTCGCGCTTCTCCTTCATGTGGCCCATGGTCGGCAAAGGCGCGCTGGGCGCGGTACTGCTCGTGGATGCGACGCGCGCCGACTGCCTTAGTGGTATCGATCCGTTCCTTGATGCGTTCGACGGCCTGTTCCGGGCGTCCCGCGCCGTGGTCGGCGTTGGCCGCACCGATGAACCAGGTTCGCGCCAGGCCGATGACGTGACGGCGCACCTCGCTGCGCGCGGCCTCGCCGCACCGGTGTTCTCGGTAGATGTGCGCCAACGCGATGACGTGAACCTGCTCCTGGATGTGTTGTTCGTACAGATTGAAGCGCAAGCCGACACGCTGCGCATGGAGGCCGCCCCATGACCGTGCTCAACGAACCCGCCCGCCCGCTCTCACGCACGCAGCGCTACGTGCTTGAGCAGTTCCTACAAGCGTTGGTCGATCGCCTGAACGGTGCCGAAGGCGCGATCCTGGCGACCGCCGATGGTTTCCCGGCCGCCTTCTCGGGCGTGCTCGACGAGGGGATGCAGAGGCGCCTGGCCGCCGTGATCAGTTCACTGAGCGCACTGGGCGAAGCCGCCGGCGACCAGGTGGCTGCCGGGCCGCTCAACGTGGTGAGCCTGCAATACGAGGCACGCCAGATCCAGCTGATCGCCATGCGCGGGGAGCGCAACGATTATGTGCTGGCCGTACTTGCCCGCCCGGACCTGCTGCTGGGCAACAGCCTTTGGGCACTGCGCGAATGCGCGGCCCAGATCATCGCCGCGCTCAAACCCTGAGCACGCGGCCGCTCCACACCACGCTACGCACTTCAAACAAGGGGAACCACCATGGCTACGCTCAACGAATCGCTCGATAACCTGATGACCACCGATGGCGCGATCTGCGCCGCGCTGGTGGATGCAAACAGCGGCATGTGCCTGGGCACCGCCGGCAACGCCGCCTCGTTCGACCTGGATATTGCCGCCGCGGGAAACACCGAGGTGGTGCGCTCGAAGCTGAAGACGATGTCGGCGCTGGGCATCAAGGAATCCATCGAGGATATCCTGATCACGCTGGGCAGCCAGTACCACATCATCAACCCGGTGACCCAGCACAGCGGCCTGTTCTTCTACGTGGTGCTCGATCGCGCCAAGTCGAACCTGGCGCTGGCGCGCCGTCGTACGGCGGATGTGTCGACTGCGCTGGCGATCTGACATACCCCGCCTGTAGGAGCGCGCTTGCGCGCGATGGGTGCTTGCGGCAAGACCTTTCGCGCGCAAGCGCTCCTACAACTAAAAAAGGGCCCCGCGGGGCCCTTTTTTTACTTGTAACGAACGCCTTTTATCTCGTACGTCTTCGTGCCGTTAGGGGCGACGAAATCGAACTCATCGCCTTCGTTCTTGCCGATCAGCGCACGCGCGATCGGAGAGCTCACGGCAATCAGGTTCTTCTTGATGTCCGCCTCCAGGTCACCCACGATCTGGTAGGTCACTTCCGCCTCGGAATCCAGATCGACCAGATCGACGATGGCACCGAACACGATGCGCGGCGCAACGGCCAGGCGCTCGGTATCGATGATCTCGGAGTTCGACAGCGCCGCCTCGAGCTCGTTGATGCGACCTTCGTTGAAGCCGTGCATTTCGCGCGCGGCGTGGTACTCCGCGTTTTCCTTCAGGTCGCCATGCGCCCGGGCCTCGGCCACGGCCGCGACGATCTCCGGGCGCTTCACGCGCTTCAGGTACTCCAGCTCATCGCGCAGGCGATCGGCGCCCACCGCAGTCATGGGAGGACGGGTTGCGCTCATGCCTTCAGCTCCTTGTGCAGATCCTGCAGGCTGTTGACTTCCGGCTCCGCATGGAAATCAAGCGAGTGCACCAGGGCACGCGCGCCTGCAACAGTCGTGGAATACGTGACGCGCTGCTGCAGCGCTTCGCGGCGGATCGAGAACGAATCGGAAATGGCCTGCTTGCCTTCCGTGGTGTTGACGATATAGACCACTTCGCCGTTCTTGATCAGATCGACGATGTGCGGGCGGCCTTCGAGCACCTTGTTGATGCGCTCGGCGGCGACGCCGTTATCCTGCAGGAACTTCGCGGTACCCGAGGTAGCCACCACGGTGTAACCGCGCTGGGCTACTTCCCGGGCGATCGGCAGCAGGCGGTCCTTATCGGCATCGCGCACCGACATGAACACCTTGCCCTTCGGCGGCGCCTTGATGCCGGCGGCCTCGTGACCACGCGCGAACGCGGCGCCGAACGTACGGCCCACGCCCATCACTTCGCCGGTGGACTTCATCTCGGGGCCGAGGATCGGATCCACGTTCTGGAACTTCAGGAACGGGAAGATCGCTTCCTTGACCGCGTAGTACGACGGGATGATTTCCTTCGTGGTGCCCTGCTTTTCCAAGGAGATGCCGGCCATGGCGCGCGCGGCGATCTTGGCCAGCGACATGCCGGTGGCCTTGCACACGAACGGTACGGTGCGCGAGGCGCGCGGGTTCACTTCCAGGATGAAAACGTCATCGCCCTGGATGGCGAACTGCGTATTCATCAGGCCGACGACCTTCAATTCACGGGCCATCACCTTCACCTGGCGGCGCATTTCATCCTGCACCTCCTGGGTCAGCGAATACGGCGGCAGCGAGCACGACGAATCGCCCGAGTGCACGCCGGCTTCCTCGATGTGCTCCATGATGCCGCCGATAAGGACGTTGCCCTCGGCATCGGCCACGATATCCACGTCCACCTCGACGGCGTGGTCGAGGAAGCGATCAAGCAGCACCGGCGATTCGTTCGACACCTGCACGGCCTCGCGCATGTAGCGCGTGAGATCCGCGTCGGCGTAGACGATTTCCATGGCGCGGCCTCCGAGCACGTAGCTCGGGCGCACCACCAGCGGGTAGCCGATCTCGCGGGCCAGGGCCAGCGCTTCGTCGGCGTTGCGCGCGGTGCGGTTCGGCGGCTGCTTCAGTTCCAGCTTTTGGATCATCTTCTGGAAGCGCTCGCGATCTTCCGCCAGGTCGATCGAATCGGCGCTGGTGCCGATGACCGGCACGCCAGCCGCTTCAAGCGCACGCGCCAGCTTCAGCGGGGTCTGGCCGCCGTACTGCACGATCACGCCCTTGGGCTTTTCCAGGTCCACGATTTCGAGCACGTCTTCCAGCGTCAGCGGCTCGAAGTACAGGCGATCGGAGGTGTCGTAATCGGTGGAGACGGTTTCCGGGTTGCAGTTGACCATGATGGTTTCGAAACCATCCTCGCGCAGGGCGAGCGCGGCGTGCACGCAGCAGTAGTCGAACTCAATACCCTGGCCAATGCGGTTCGGGCCACCGCCCAGGACAATGATCTTGTCCTTGTTGGTCGGGTTGGCTTCGCACTCTTCCTCGTACGTGCTGTACATGTACGCGGTGGTGGTGGCGAACTCGGCCGCGCAGCTATCCACGCGCTTGTACACCGGGCGCACGCCCAGGGTGCGGCGCAGGTGACGCAGTGCGTTTTCGTCGGTGCCGACCAGCTCGGCCAGGCGTGCATCGGCAAAGCCCATGCGCTTGAGCTCACGCATGCGCGGCTCATCCAGTGCGGTAAGGCCCTGGCGCTGCACTTCGCCTTCGGTGATCACGATGTCTTCGAACGCGGCGAGGAACCACGGATCGATGCGGGTCAGGTCGTGCACTTCTTCCAGCGACAGGCCGGCGCGGAACGCATCGGCCACGTGGAACACGCGATCGGGGCGCGGTTCGCGCAGCTCGCGCTTGAGCGTCTGGAAGCCGTCTTCGCTACCGATATCCAGGCCGGTCGGGTTCAGGCCGGTCTTGCCGATCTCGAGGCCACGCAGGGCCTTCTGCATCGATTCGTGGAACGTACGGCCCATGGCCATCACCTCGCCCACCGACTTCATCTGGGTGGTGAGGCGGGCATCGGCGGCCGGGAACTTCTCGAACGCGAAGCGCGGGATCTTGGTGACGACGTAATCGATGCTCGGCTCGAACGACGCCGGGGTGAGGCCACCGGTGATGTCGTTCTTGAGTTCATCGAGCGTGTAGCCCACGGCGAGCTTGGCCGCGACCTTGGCGATCGGGAAGCCGGTGGCCTTGGAGGCCAGCGCCGACGAACGCGACACGCGCGGGTTCATTTCGATAACGACCACGCGGCCATCTTCGGCGTTGATACCGAACTGCACGTTGGAGCCGCCCGTATCCACGCCGATCTTGCGCAGCACGGCGATGGAGGCGTTGCGCAGGCGCTGGTATTCCTTGTCGGTCAGCGTCTGGGCCGGGGCCACGGTGATCGAATCACCGGTGTGCACGCCCATCGGGTCGAAGTTTTCGATCGAGCACACGATGATGCAGTTATCCGCGGTGTCGCGGACCACTTCCATCTCGAATTCCTTCCAGCCCAGCACCGATTCTTCCACCAGCACTTCGTGCGTGGGCGAAAGCTCGAGGCCGCGGCCGACGATCTCGACGAACTCTTCCTTGTTGTAGGCGATACCGCCGCCCGAACCACCCAGCGTGAAGCTCGGGCGGATGATGGTCGGGAAGCCCACCGTCTGCTGGATTTCCAGCGCCTGCTCCATGGAGCGGGCCACGGCGGCCTTGGGGCATTCCAGGCCGATATCGGCCATGGCCTTGCGGAACAGGTCGCGATCCTCCGCCATGCGGATGGCATCGCGCGATGCACCGATCAGCTCGACGCCGTAGCGCTCGAGCACGCCGTTATCGGCCAGGTCGAGGGCGCAGTTCAGGCCGGTCTGGCCGCCCATCGTGGGCAGCACCGCATCCGGGCGCTCCTTGGCGATGATGCGCTCGACGGTCTGCCAGTTGATCGGCTCGATGTACACGGCATCGGCCGTATCCGGATCGGTCATGATCGTCGCCGGGTTCGAATTGACCAGGACGACGCGGTACCCCTCTTCCTTCAGGGCCTTGCAGGCCTGGGCGCCGGAGTAATCGAACTCACAGGCCTGGCCGATGACGATCGGGCCGGCGCCGATGATGAGGATGGTCTTTAGGTCGGTGCGCTTTGGCATGGTTTTTCTCGCGAATCGAAGGCTGGATGGAAGGTGTGGGCGCGCGGCGTGTTACGCCTGCTTCGCCTTGTGCGCTTCCATCGCGGCAATGAACGTATCGAACAGGTAGCCGACGTCTTCCGGGCCCGGGCTCGCCTCAGGGTGACCCTGGAAGCAGAACGCCGGACGATCGGTCAGGGCGAAGCCCTGCAGCGAGCCGTCGAACAGCGAGGTATGAGTGACACGCACGTTGGCCGGCAGCGTCGCCGGATCCACGGCAAACCCGTGGTTCTGCGAGCTGATCAGCACACGGCCGGTGTCGTGGTCCTTCACCGGGTGGTTCGCGCCGTGGTGGCCGAACTTCATCTTCAGCGTCTTCGCGCCGATGGCCAGCGCCATGATCTGGTGGCCCAGGCAGATGCCGAACACCGGGATCTTCGTGTCGAGGATGGTCTTGGTCGACTCGATCGCGTAATCACAGGCGGCCGGATCACCCGGGCCGTTGGCGAGGAAGATGCCATCCGGGTTCATCGCGAGCACATCGGCCGCGGGCGTCTGCGCCGGCACCACGGTGATATCCACGCCACGGCCGGCGAGCAGGCGCAGGATGTTCTGCTTCACGCCGTAGTCGTAGGCCACCACGCGGAACTTCTTCGGCGCGTTGTAGAACGCCTGCTTGTCGAGGTCGTAAACGCCCTCGTTCCACTGGTAGGTCTTGGTCGTGCTGACCACCTTGGCCAGATCCATGCCGTTAAGGCCCGGGAAGGCCTTCGCCTTCGCCACGGCAGCTTCCACATCGATGGCGTCACCCGCCACGATGCAGCCGTTCAGGGCGCCCTTCTCACGCAGGATGCGCGTAAGGCGGCGGGTATCGATGCCGGCGATGGCCACGACCTTGTGGCGCTCGAGGTAATGGGGCAGCGGTTCCTGGCTGCGCCAGTTGCTGGCCAGGCGCGGTACATCGCGCACGATAAGGCCGGCCGCGTGGACGCGGTCAGCTTCGACGTCGACGTCGTTGGTGCCGGTGTTGCCGATGTGCGGGTACGTCAGGGTGACGATCTGCTGGTTGTACGACGGGTCGGTCAGGATTTCCTGATAACCGGTCATGGCGGTGTTGAACACCACCTCACCAACGGTTTCGCCGCGGGCACCGACCGCGTGGCCGTGAAAAACGCTGCCGTCTTCGAGAGCAAGCAGAGCAGGAGTACGCATGGGATGGCCGCCTTCGGGTGCAGCAAAGCCCGCAAGCCTGCTTTTATAGCGGCTCGTGGGCCTTGGGGATGGGAACGTTTGGGCGGGTAAGAATTGTAGGCGTGAAGAGGCCTTCTGTCCACCGGCTTAGACTGGATGTTTACGTAGGATTACGTGCCGGATCACGCTTCTGGCACGATACAATTGACCTTAGTGGTACCTGACCGAGAATTACCTGCCATGTTGCTCGACCCTGCCCGCCTGGATCGTCCCGATACTGACATCCGGCACGAGCCATTCTCGTTCATGATCGCCCATGGGCAGTTGCCCGATGAAGCCCGCGGCGAGCTCGACCGCGACTTCCCCCAGTACTCCAGTGCCGGCTTCTTCCCGTACGACGCCGCGGATTGCGGCCCGTCGGTGAACGAGCTGGTGGGCCAGATGACCTCACGGGCCTTCTCCGCGGCCATTGGCCGGCACCTGGGCATCGAGGGGCTCGAGACCTACCCCACCCTGGTCACCCTGTGCCGGCACCTGAACCGCCGCCACGGCACCATCCACACCGACAGCAAATCGAAGATCGCCACCGCACTGATCTACCTGAACCCGATGTGGCCCGATACCAGCGATGGCTGCCTGCGCTTCCTGGCGTCCATCGACAATATCGACGACACCGTAGCCCCGGAACTCAAGCCGCTGTACGGCGAGTTCGCCGTGTTCCGCCGCGCCGAGAATTCCTTTCACGGCCACCTGCCCTACGAGGGCGAGCGCCGGGTCATCCAGGTGGCTTGGCTCACCTCGGAAGAGGAAAAGGCCCGCAAGACCAAGCGCGGCAAGTTCTCGCGGGCGTTCAAGAAGATCTTCGGCAAGCTCGACCGCAAGGTTGGCGCCGACCGCGACCGCAGCGCCTCGCACCGGGATTAACCGGCCCGACGGGGCCATCGCGCGCAAGCGCGCTCCTACACGAGACCTGCGCAGGTTCCCGCAGGAGCGCGCTTGCGCGCGATGGGATAGCCGACCGCTCACCCCCTGCCGAAATACCAGGCGACAAACAGCGCAAATACGCCATAGAGCGCCCCGATCGGCATGAGCCAGCGCGCCTCGACGGCACCGCGACGGAACATGGCCCACAGGGCGATCACCGCCACCATGGTGATGACGCCAGCCACGATCAGCGGCGTATCGAACAGCCACGGGGTGGCGAATAGCGCCAGCGAGCTGGGAATGGTGGCCTGGATCATCATCGCCCCGGAGATATTGGCCAGCGCGAGGCGCTCCTTACCCTGGCGCACCCAGATCAGCGCGTTCACGGTTTCAGGCAGCTCCGTCGCCACGGGGCTGAGCACCAGCGCCACCAGATGCGGCGACAGATGGAAGAACTCGCCAAAGGCTTCCAGCTGCCAGACGAAGACGCGCGAGGCGATCGCGATCACGACCAAGGCCAGGCCGGTCTGCAGCAGCACCCACCTCATGGCCGGGTCGGCATCACGGGGGCGGAACGAAAGAGGCTCGAGCTCTTCCTCCTCGGGCGCCGAGCTGTCGTCGCCGATCTCACGCCATACGTACAGGCCGTAGGCCAGCAGGAACAGGACGCCCAGCCACGGCTTCCAGGCGAAGGCGATGAGGCCAAGGCCTACCTTCACGATAAAGATGGCCAGGAACCAGGACTGGTCGCGGGCGAGGCGCTGGTGGTCGACCCGAACCCGGCTATCGCCGCGATTCAGTCGCTTACGGCCGGCATATAAAGCGAAACCTACGACCGCGTAAGCGATGGTGGCCAGCACCAGCGGGCCGCCCAGGGCGGCACCCACGCCGATATCTTTGGCCTCGGGGGTTTTTCCGAACATCACGGCGACAAAGGTCACCGCGCTCTCTGGCAGTGCCGTGCCGAACGCCGCCAGCACCGTGCCGGTGGCGGTGGCACCCAGGTTGAGCTTGCGCCCGAACCATTCGACGCCGTTGACGAAGTATTCGCAGGTGAAATAAATGGCCCCGGCGGATACCAGGAACAGAAAGGTGGTCAGCAGCATGGATTAGCAACAGGCCGGGCGAGCGCACGAAAACCGATGGCACAACGACACCGCTCGCCCGGCCGGGTGAGCATGTCGATGGCCAAAGGTCTCGCCGGGCCGGCAGCGTGCTCTCCACACGCTACTGCCGTTCGCGCCATGGGGTCTTGCGACCACCAAGTCTGTTGACGCGAACTCCTCAGGGGGAACGAGGATGGCTACTCCCCAATGACATCGGCGCGGATGTTAACACGGTTTCGAGAACCGCGCGGTCAGACCTTGGCGGCGATGACGTCTTCAATGGCCCAGGTGCCAGGCGCACGGCCGGCGATCCAGGCGCCCGCTTCCAGGGCGCCGCGGGCGAAGATGCTGCGATCGGTGGCACGGTGGCCCAGCTCGATGCGCTCGCCCTGCCCCATGATCAGGGCCTGGTGCTCGCCGACGATATCGCCACCGCGAACCACGGCAAAGCCAATGGTGCCCAGTTCGCGGGCGCCGGGACGCCCCTCGCGGGCGTACACCGCCACATCCTCGAGCTTTACATCGCGGCCGGCCGCCGCCGCGTGGCCCAGCGCCAGCGCCGTACCCGACGGCGCATCTTCCTTGCGGTTGTGGTGGGCCTCGACAATATCGATGTCCCAACCCGGAAGGGCGGCCGAGGCCTCCCGCAGAAGACGCGTAAGCACGGCCACACCGAGACTGAAGTTGGCGGCGCGCAGTACGGCGATACGCTCGGCGGCATGGGCGAGCCGATGCTCCATCGCGGCATCGAGCCCGGTGGTGCCCGTCACCAGCGCGGCACCGGTGGCCTCGCACACATCCAGCGCGGCGGCGAGCCCTTCGGGACCGCTGAAGTCGATGACGACATCCACGCCACTGGGCTCATCCCAGCCGGTGAAGCGCAGCGCCGAGACATCGCCATAGGCGGCCTTGCCCAGCCGTGCCGATTGCGCCGAAACCACCGCGCGAACGAGCTCAAAACGTTCGTCATCGCGCACGAGGTTGAGCAGCGCGAGACCCATGCGGCCAGAGGCGCCGCTGATGGCAAGACGAACGGGGCGGGTCATGAGGTGACCCTGGACCAGAAGTCCTTCACGCCATCCATGAAGCTGTTGGAGCGCGGCGTGTGCTTGGCAGCGTCTTCGCCCACGAACGTCGCTTCCAGCTGCTGCAGGATCTCGCGCTGTTCCTTGGTCAGGCGTACCGGCGTTTCGACCACCACGGTGCAGATGAGGTCGCCCGTGCGGCCACCACGAACCGATTTGACGCCACGACCGCGCAGGCGGATCTGCTGGCCCGTCTGCGTTTCCGGCGGAACGTTTACCGCGACTTCGCCATCCAGCGTCGGCACCATGAGCTCGGTACCGAGTACCGCCTGGGCGAAACGGATGGGCATCTCGCAGTGGAGATCCGAACCATCGCGCTGGAAGATCTTGTGCTCGCGCACGCGCACTTCGACGTACAGGTCACCCGCAGGCGAGCCCGCCGGGCCGGCTTCACCCTGGCCCGTGAGGCGAATGCGGTCGCCATTGTCGACGCCTGCGGGGATCTGCACCGACAGCGTGCGCTCTTCCTCGAGGCGACCCTCGCCGTGGCACTTCTTGCAGGGCTTGTCGATCTTCTGGCCCGAGCCGTGGCACGTGGGGCATGCCTGCTGGATGGAGAAGATGCCGTTCTGCATGCGCACGCGGCCGTGGCCAGCGCAGGTGGAACAGGTGGAAACCTTGCCGTCTTCCGAACCGGTGCCGTTGCAGTGGTGGCAATTGACCTGGGTGGGGATCTCGATTTTCTTCTCGACGCCGAATACGGCTTCTTCGAGATCGAGCTCCATGATGTAGCGCAGGTCGGCACCACGGCGTGCGCGCTGGCGACCACCGCCGCCACCGCCGAAGATGTCGCCAAAAATATCGCCGAAGATATCGCCGACGTCGCCGAAACCGGCGCCGCCACGACCGAAGCCACCGCCCTCGAAGGCGGCGTGACCGTACTGATCGTACGCCGAGCGCTTTTGCGCATCAGAGAGTACGTCGTAGGCCTCTTTGGCTTCCTTGAATTTGTCGATCGCCTCCGGATCATCCGGATTGCGGTCAGGGTGGTACTTCATCGCGACGCGACGAAAAGTCTTTTTCAGATCGCCTTCGGTGACGGTACGTTCCACACCGAGGATTTCGTAGTAGTCGCGCTTGCTCATGTGCCGCTTTGCTTTCCCTTGGACGGACAAACGCGCCGAAGGCTTTCGCCCCGGCGCGGTCGCGTCATTGATACGTCTGACAAGTGGCGCGGAAAACTATCCGCGCCACTGATCCCACCACGAGGACGATTACTTCTTGTCGTCCTTGACTTCGGTGAACTCGGCGTCGACCACGTCATCGGGCTGGGCCGAACCGCCGCCCGGAGCCGACTGCTGCGCGGTATCCGACGCGCCACCCGACTGGGCGGCGGCGTACAGGGACTGCGCGACCTGCTCGAGGTTGGCGATCTTCGACTCGATGGCCGACTTGTCATCGCTATCCTTGGCCTTCTCCAGTTCGGACACCGCGCCATCGATGCTGGCGAGCTGCTCGGCCGGGATCTTGCCGCCGTGCTCCTTCAGCTGCGAGCGGGTCTGGTGGACCAGCTGATCAGCCTTGTTACGGACCTGGACCAGGTCGTGGAACTTCTTGTCTTCTTCGCGATTGGCCTCGGCATCGGCCACCATGCGCTGGATCTCGTCCTCGGACAGGCCCGAGCCTGCCTTGATCTCGATCTTCTGTTCCTTGCCGGTGTCCTTGTCCTTGGCCGACACGTGCAGGATGCCGTTGGCATCGATATCGAAGGTGACTTCGATCTGCGGGGTGCCGCGCGGTGCCGAACGGATGCCGGACAGATCGAACTTGCCCAGCGACTTGTTGGCGTTGGCGCGCTCACGCTCGCCCTGCAGCACGTGCACGGTCACCGCGGTCTGGTTGTCGTCGGCGGTGGAGAAGGTCTGCGAGGCCTTGGTCGGTACCGTGGTGTTCTTCTCGATGAGCTTGGTCATGACGCCGCCCATCGTTTCGATACCCAGCGAAAGCGGGGTGACGTCGAGCAGCAGCACGTCCTTCACGGTACCGCCCAGCACGCCACCCTGGATGGCAGCGCCAACGGCGACGGCCTCATCCGGGTTCACGTCCTTGCGTGCTTCCTTGCCGAAGAAGTCCTTCACGGCTTCCTGGACCTTGGGCATGCGGGTCTGGCCACCGACGAGGATGACCTCGTTGATATCCGAAACGCGCAGGCCGGCATCGTTCAGCGCGGTGCGGCACGGCTCGATGGTGCCCTTGACCAGGTCTTCCACCAGCGACTCGAGCTTGGCGCGGGTCAGCTTGATGTTCAGGTGCTTCGGGCCCGAGGCATCAGCCGTGACGTACGGCAGGTTCACGTCGGTCTGGTGGGCCGACGAGAGTTCGATCTTGGCGCGCTCAGCGGCATCCTTAAGACGCTGCAGGGCGAGCTGATCCTGGCGCAGGTCAATGCCCTGCTCCTTCTTGAACTCTTCCACGAGGTAATCGATGACGCGGTTATCGAAATCTTCGCCGCCGAGGAAGGTGTTGCCGTTGGTGGCGAGCACTTCGAACTGCTTCTCGCCATCGACGTTGGCGATTTCGATGATCGACACGTCGAACGTGCCGCCGCCCAGATCGTACACGGCGATCTTGCGGTCGGCCGTGCCGGTCTTGTCCAGGCCGTAGGCCAGGGCAGCCGCGGTCGGCTCGTTGATGATGCGCTTGACGTCAAGGCCGGCGATCTTGCCTGCATCCTTGGTGGCCTGGCGCTGGCTGTCGTTGAAGTACGCCGGCACGGTGATGACCGCTTCGGTGACCGACTCACCCAGGAAATCCTCGGCGGTCTTCTTCATCTTCATCAGCACCTTCGAGGAGATTTCCTGCGGCGCCATCTTCTTGCCATCGGCGGTCTGCACCCAGGCGTCGCCGTTATCGTGCGCGACGATGCCGTAGGGGACCAGCTTGATGTCCTTCTGCACTTCCGCGTCCGTGAACTTGCGGCCGATAAGGCGCTTCACGGCGTAGAAGGTGTTCTTGGCGTTGGTGACGGCCTGGCGCTTGGCCGGCGCACCAACGAGTACTTCGTTGTCCTTGGTGAACGCGACGATGGACGGCGTGGTGCGGTCGCCCTCAGAGTTCTCGATGACGCGCGCCGTGGTGCCCTCCATCACAGCAACGCAGCTGTTGGTGGTACCGAGGTCGATGCCGATGATCTTGGCCATAAAAGTTGCTCCGAATTTCAATGCGGCCCCCGCGGCCGCGACTGGTTTGGAAATGGGGGACGTGCCCCATCGATTCAATACGTGGTGAGACTCCCCGGCGGGCCGGAAACGGCGCCGCGCGGGGCTTTGTTCAGTTGTCCTTGACGACCGCGACCAGCGCCGGGCGCAGCAGGCGGTCGTTCAGCACAAAGCCCTTCTGGACCACGGCCACCACGGTGTTCGGCGCGTGCTCGGCCGAATCGACCGCGCTGATCGCCTGGTGGTGTTCCGGGTTGAACGGCTGGTGCAACGGATCGACCAGGACCAGGCCGTTCGACGAGGTGACCTTTTCCAGCTGCTTCAGGGTCAGCTCAAGGCCCTCGCGGAGGGTCTTCGCATCGGCGTTTTCATTGGCGAGGCCCAGGGCCACGCTGTCGTACACCGGCAGCAGGTCGCCCAGCAGCTTCTCGTTGGCGAAACGGCGCGCCTGCTCCAGGTCGCGCTGCAGGCGGCGGCGCTGGTTTTCGATCTCCGCCCGCTCGCGCAGCACGGTCTCGCGCGCGCTGGCCAGTTCGGCCTCGACAACCGCCAGCTTGGCGGCCAGGGCGTCGAAATCGGCGTTGACGCTGTTATCGCCGTCCTGCGCCGGATCCGTCGCGTGGGGATCGTGGTTCTGCATGTTTACTCCAAATGTAAGCCTACGGCCCCCGTGAAGGGGCCGGACATTCGCGGGGATTACTAAACCCGCCTCCCGTGGCGGTTTATGAGGTCGCCACGGCGCGATTCAAGGCATCGCTGAGCAATCCGGCGGTGGCTTGTACCACCGGGATCACCCGCTCATATGCCATACGCGTCGGTCCAATAACTCCGATCGCGCCGAGCATGCGCCCGCTGGTTCCGTAGGTGGCCGTCACGATGCTGCAGCCATCCAGGGCCGAAAAGCCCGATTCCTCGCCGATAAACAACCGCACGCCAGGCGCCTTGACGCAATTTTCCATCAACTGCAGCAGCTCACGCTTTTGCTGGAAGGCATCAAACAGGTCGCGCAGGCGGTCGATATCGGCCAGCTCGGAATAACCCATCAGGTTGGTCTGGCCGCTCACCAGCACATCGTCGGTATCTTCATCGCCGAACGAGGCCGTGGCCAGTTCCACCGCGCTGGCCAGCAGGCGGTTGAGCTCGCCCCCGGCTTCACGCAGTTCCGCGGCCAGGTGGGCGCGGATATCCGCCAGCCGGAACCCGGCGAAATGGGCATTAAGATAGTTAGCGGCCTGCTCCAGCTCCCGGCCATCGATAGGCCGGGAAAGCTGCACCACGCGGTTTTGCACCTGGTTATCCGAGAACACCAGGATCACCAGAACCCGGGCATCAGGCAGGTTCACGAAATCGATATGGCGCAAGGGGAAATCGCCCTGGCGCGGCACGGTGACCACCCCCGCGAAGTGGGTCATGGCCGAAAGCAGGTGGGAAACGTTGCCCAGCAGGTCGCGCGTGGTCGTCTGGTGGCCCGGCAGGCCGCCCTGCAGGCGAGCCATGTCATCGCGCGGCAGCGGCTTCAGCTCCAGCAGGCTATCGACGAACAGGCGCAGGCCACGCGGTGTAGGGATACGCCCCGCCGAGGTGTGGGGCGAAGCGACGAGCCCGGCTTCTTCCAGGTCCGCCATGATGTTGCGGATGGTGGCCGGGCTGACTTCCAGGCCAGAGGACTTCGCCAGGGTGCGTGAGCCGACGGGCTCGCCGTCGGACAGGTACTGGGAAATCAGGGTACGCAACAGCCGCCGCGCGCGAGCATCGATATCTTGGCCAGAGAACGGGTTCATGCGCGTGGTGGGCTAAAGGGTCCGGTAACAGGCGCTATCAATAAGGTCTGCGCGGCTGGCTTGCAAGTCTCGGTTCCTGCGACACGCCTGCCGCTACAATCGGCGTGATTCCATTTCACCCCTTTCGGTGCCCATGCTCACCTCGCTCTACGTCCGCCAGTTTGCCGTCGTTGAAGAAGCCGAAGTGGCCTTTGGCCCCGGGCTTACCGTGGTCAGTGGCGAGACCGGCGCCGGCAAGTCCCTCCTCGTGGACGCCCTGATGCTGCTGGCAGGCGCCCGTGCCGATAGCGGCATGGTGCGCGCCGGCAGCGACCGCGCCGAGCTGGCCGCCGAGTTCGACCTGGCTGGCCTGCCCGAAGCCCTGGGCTGGCTGCGCCAGGAGGAGCTGGACGATGGCGAGACCTGCCAGCTGCGCCGCGTGATCCGCACCGAGGGCAGTTCCAAGGGCTGGATCAACGGCCGCCCGGCCAGCCTGGCGCAGATGTCCGCGCTGGCTGCGCTCATCGTCGAGATCCATGGCCAGCACGAGCACCAGGCTTTGCTCTCGCGCCAGCACCAGATGGCCCTGCTGGATGCCTTCGCCGGCAACGAGGAGGCCCAGGCCCGGGTGCGCGAGCTGGCGAAGGCCTGGCGCGATGCGGTGACCAGGATCCGCACGCTCTCGGGCGGCGACGATCGCGAGCACCAGATCGAACTGCTCGCCCACGAGCTGGAAGAGCTGGACCGCTGGGCCCTGGCCCCTTCCGCGCTGGATGAGCTGGAAGCCCAGCACCGCCGCCTGGCGAATGCCGGCCGCCTGGCCGAAGGCGCCAACGGTGTGGTGGAACTGCTCGATGGTGAAAGCGAGTTCGCCATTGGCCGTGCCCTGCTCCGCGCCCACGCCGAGCTTTCCCGCCTGGCCGAACTGGATGCCACGCTGGCCCCCACGCTGGAGCTGCTCGATAGCGCGCAAATCCAGGTCGGCGAAGCCGTGGATGGCCTGAGCCGTTACGCCCAGGATGTGGAGCTGGACCCCGAACGCCTGGCCGAAGTGGATACCCACCTCACCCATCTGCATGACCTGTCGCGCCGCTATCGCCTGCCGATCGAGGAGCTGACAGCCAAGGCCGAAGAACTGCGCGAGCGCCTTGCCGAGTTGGAAGGTGCCGGCGACGCACTCGAGCGCCTCGCCCGCGAGCGCGACCGCCTGCGCGCCGACTACGACAGCGCGGCCGCTGCGCTATCCAGGGCGCGTACGGAGGCGGCCACTCGGCTGGGTTCATCGGTCGCCGCGTTGATGGGCGAGCTCGGCATGTCCGGCGGCCGCCTTGAAGTGGCGCTGGAGCCAGCCGAAGGCGACGACCCGGATCCGCAGGGCCGCGAGCGATGCGAGCTACTGGTGAGTGCGAACCCCGGCCAGCCGCCGCGCCCGCTGCGCAAGGTGGCTTCCGGTGGCGAACTGGCCCGTATCAGCCTGGCGATCGAAGTGGCCACGCTGGGCAACGACAACATCGGCTGCATGATCTTCGACGAAGTGGATACCGGCATCGGTGGCGCAGTGGCCGAGGTGGTCGGCCAGAAGCTGCGTGCGCTCGGCGAGCGCGTGCAGGTGCTGTGCGTCACCCACCTGCCCCAGGTGGCCGCACAGGGCCATAGCCACCTGCAGGTGGCCAAGGAAAGCGATGGCGAATCCACCCGCACGCGTATCCGCGCACTGGATGCCAGCGGACGGCGCGAGGAAATCTCGCGCATGCTCGGCGGCGTGGAAATCACGAAGGAAACCCGGGCACACGCGAAGAAAATGCTCGATCGCGCACAGGGCTAAAAAGACGCCGGATCGCGTGTAGGAGCGCGCTTGAGCGCTCCTACCGTTTCAGGGCACGGCTCAGGTACGGATCAGCCCGCGCTCCTGCGCCATCCGGTACAGATCCAGTTCGGAACCCGCATTGAGCTTGTTCATCACCGCGGCGCGGTGGATGTAGATCGTCTTCTGGCCGATACCCAGCTCGGCCGCCACCTGTTTGGGTGCACGGCCTGCCGCCAGCAACAGGAACACCTCGCGCTCGCGAGCCGTCAGGCGGCTGAAGGGGTCCAGATCCTGGGTGGAGCGGCTGGAACGGCGCTCGCGCAGATCCGAGCTAAGGTACTGGTCACCCGCAAGCACGGCACGCACGGCAGCCACCAGCTCTTCCGGCGCCACGCCCTTGGTCACATAACCCCGTGCGCCCCGGCGCATGGCCTCAGAAACGTACGGCTCGCCATCGTGCATGCTCAGCACGACGATGCGCATGTTCGGCTCGATACTGCCCAAGTGCTCGATGAGCGGCAGGCCGCTGCCATCGGGCAACGATAGATCGACCGCAACCAGGTCGGGGCGATGCTGGGTGACCGCATCGACCGCTTCATCGGCGTTTTTGGCTTCGGCGACCACATCCAGGTCGGGTTCCAGCTGGATCAGCCGCTTGAAACCTTCACGGACGATGGCGTGGTCATCTACAAGGACGATTCTTGGCATGGGGCAGAATGTAACAGTACTCGCCCGAATGTGCGCATATGCCTGCATTCCGCGTCAGGACGCCACATCGGCCGTGTAACATTCACGCTCATGCGCCTTCGCACCCTCTCCCGCTTCGCCGGCCCCATCATCGCCATCGCCTATGCACTTGCCTGGGTGATGCTGTGGCCGACCGAGCAGCCGTACTGGGTGCTCCCGTTCGGCCTGCGCTTTGGCGCCCTGCTGCTTACCCGCTCACGCGATTGGTTCTGGATCCTGGGCGCGGAGATCGCGGCCAGCGCGTTCTGCGAATGGCGCAGCGGCCTGCCGATCGGCGGTGCCGGCTTCGTGCTGGGCGATACACCCGAGCCGCTGATGGTGGCCGCCTGCCTGTGGCTGCTCCGCCGCGCCCACCTGCACGCCAGCCTGAATACCCCCGAGGACGTGGCGCGCCTGCTGCTATCCGCCATGGTGACCGCCACCGTGGCCACGGCGGGCAACGCGGCCATGATGGCCTCGCTGCACCCCGCCGCACCGGTCGAGATGCTGGGGACGACCTTCGGCAGCGACCTGCTCGGCAATTACCTGGGCGTGCTGCTGGTGGTGCCGGTGATGGTGCTGGTGTTCCGCGAGCGGCCGACGCAAACCGCGCTGGCCGAACTCTTATTAGATGGCCTGCTGGTGATGTTGCCCTCGCTGGCCATCCTGGTGACCCTGGCCGAGTACTCGCCGCAGCCGCAGTTCGCCCGCGTGCTCTCGCTGGCCCCGGTGCTGTTCTTCGCCTTCCGCCACGGCTGGCGAGGTGCGGGCCTGGCCATGCTGATCACCAGCGTGGGGCTGAATGTGACCGAGGACATGATCGGCCGCGGCGCGCCGACGGCGGCTGCCCATCTGTTCCTTGCCGTGGCCGGCACCGGCACGCTCATGCTGGGTGCCGCCACCGATGCCCTCCGCCGCAGCAGCGAGCGCGTGGCCCAGCAGAACACCCACCTGGCCGCGGCCAATCAGCGCCTGGACCAGCTGGCCCGCCAGTTGCGCGATGCCGCCCGCGGCAACCTGCAGGCCGAAGAGAGCCTGCGCCGACACATGGCCTCGGAGTTGCACGATGAGCTGGGCCAGAACCTCACCGCCATCCAGACCCACCTGAAACTGGCCCAGAACCGGCTGGGCAACGCGGGCATGGACGATATCGGCAGCGCGATCAACGGCATTCTGGGCCATATGCGCCGGGCCCTGCATAAGATGCTGGATAGCCTGCGCCCCTCGGTGCTGGATGAGTTCGGCCTGCTGCGTGCTCTCGATGAAGGCCCCATTCGCGACATGCTGACGGCCGCCGGCATCCACTACGTCACCGACCTGCGCGGCGAGCCCCGGTTGCTGGATGATGACACCCTGACCGCCATCTACCGTGTGGTGCAGGAGAGCGCCACCAACGTGGTGCGCCATTCCGGTGCAAAAGAAATGCGCCTGCGCCTGCGCATCGGCCTGCGCGATAGCGGGCCGGTCGCGGTGCTGGACATCCGTGACGACGGCCATGGCCTGCCCTCCACCCCGCGCCCGGTGCGCACCGACGGCGGCGGGCGCGGCCTGCAGGGCATGAGTGACCGAATTACGGCACTTGGGGGCGTTTTCCGCATCGTCCCGGAGCCGGTCGGACTTCACCTTCGCGTGTTGCTTCGCAGCACAAGTATCGGAACTAGCATAGGAAATTTTCCAATAGCCGGTTCGTGAACGCTTCGTTACGATTCTTCCATCGATGTGGGGGAGCCGCCGTCGAGAGACGGTGAGCCCGAGTCGATCGTGGGGACGATCGGCTCGAAGAGGCGACAGGATGTCAGCCTCGCCGGCGTCGGGTAGCGAACCGGGATTTGCGAGCAACTCGCGGTCCACGAACTGCCCGGCAATGGATCAGCCGCCGGTGGACAGGAGTCCACCGGCGGCGTTTTTATTTGCGGACACAAAAAAAGCCCCTCGTCGAGGGGCTTTTTCTTTGCAACCAGCAGCTTAGCGAGGTTTCTTCTTGGGCCTCACATAAAGCACCAGGCTGTGCTCCTCAATGATGTAACCGTGCCGGTCAGCAATTTCATGCTGCAGGCGCTCGATCTCATCGCTGGTGAACTCGATGACCTTTCCACTGTCAATGTCGATCATGTGGTCATGGTGCTTGCCGCGGTCCAGCTCGTAGACGGCCTGGCCGCCTTCGAAGTTGTGCTTCATCACGATGCCAGCCTGCTCGAACTGGGTCAGCACCCGGTACACCGTGGCAAGCCCGATGTCCTCCTGGTGCGCTAGCAGGCGCTTGTAGATGTCTTCGGCCGTGAGGTGGCGCTCGTCCGCCTCTTCGAAGACCTGCAGGATCCGCATGCGCGGATGGGTGACTTTAAGGCCCGCTTTGCGGAGCTCTTGGGTTTCCTGGTCCATCTCAGACCTCTTCTCGCGGTGCCGTCAGGCGCTTAGTGTATCATCGCTCGCTTCACGATCTGGACGTTACTACGCATGCAAAAGCTGCTCATCCGCACGCTGGGTATGGCTCTCCTGGCAACTGCCTCCGCCGGCTGTAGCCTTGTCTATACCCCCGACGTGCAGCAGGGCAACCTGCTCGACAAGAAAAACGTCGACCAGCTGCAGCCCGGCATGACGAAGCGCCAGGTCCTGGTCCTCCTGGGCACCCCGTCGGTCATCTCCCCGTTCGATAACGACCGCTGGGACTACGTCTCCACGTTCTCGCACCGTGGCAAGCCGATGACCACCCGCACCCTCACCCTCACCTTTAATAACGACACGCTGGTGAAGACCGAGGGCGACTTCTTCAAGCAGGATGCCCAGCAGCTGCTGGAAGACTCCAAGAAGTACAAGTCCAACCCGATCGACGACGCCAAGGGTGACAAGAACACCAGCGCCAACGACAAGAAGGACGATGGCGGCATCTTCGGCGGCGGCTCCTCGAGCGACGACGACAAGAAGTAAGCCAGACCCGGCCGGGGCCCACCACCCCGGCCGCACCCCTGCCGGAGCGCGCTTGCGCGCGATCCGGCCCGCGAAAACGCCCGAGGCTACCGCGCCGCCCGCCGCCTGCGCGCCTCCATCGGATCCAGGGTCAGGGCCCGATAAATCTCCACCCGATCCCCCTGCCCCAACACGTGCCCCGACGCCACCTTCTTTCCGAAGATGCCCAGGCGGCTTTGGTCAGGACGAACCCCGGGCGGTAGCTGAGGCAACGCCAGCGTCACGGCCTCCCAGGCGGTCGCACCCTCCGGCACGGCAAGCCGCACCACCGCCTGCCCCTCCGGCCCGGCGTAAGCTACTTCCACACCAAGGTCAGCCATACTGGCGGCGCGCCTCGTCGCAGAAGTCGTCCACCATCTTGTTCGCGAGCTGCTGGAAACCCATCTTCAACACGGTGCCGCCGATGCCGGCGTAGTCGAAATCGAGCTCCAGGGCGATCTTGCAGCCCACGTCACCCAGGGCCTGGAAGGTGAAAACACCATCCAGCGAGCGGAACGGGCCTTCCACGAACTTCATGGTGAGCTTGTTCGGGCGCTCCATGGTGTTCCGGGTGGTGAAGTTCTGCTTCATCCCGGCGAACTTCAGATCCAGCCGGGCCACCAGCACGCTCTCGTCCTTCTCGATGATCGTGGCGGTGTCACACCACCCGAAGCGCTTTGGGTATGCTTCAACGTCATTGACCAGGTCGAACATCTGCGCGGGCGTGAACGGCACGATCGCACTGCGGCGGATTTCAATCACTGGATAGACCTCGTCTTGTTTTGCCGGCTCACGGACCCGCCGGCCTCGTATCAGGGACCGATTCGGAAGATTTTAGCGGACATGGCAAAAGCGAAGGCAAAGGACACGGAAAAAGAAGGCGGCGGCACCATCGCGCTGAACAAGCGCGCGCGCCACGAATACCACATTGACCAGCGGTTCGAATGCGGCATGGCGCTGCAGGGCTGGGAACTGAAATCGCTGCGCGCCGGCCGTATCAACTTCGGCGAGGGCTGCTACGCCATCATCCAGGATGGCGAGGTGTTCCTCGTGGGCGCCCAGATCCCGCCCCTGATCAGTGCCAGCACCCACGTGGTGGCCAACGACCGGCGCACCCGCAAGCTGCTGCTGCATCGTGAGGAAATCGACCGCCTGATCGGCGCCGTCGAGCGCAAGGGCTATACCCTGGTCCCCACCGCCCTGTACTGGAAGAACAACAAGGTAAAGTGCGAAATCGGCCTGGCCAAGGGCAAGCAGGAGCACGACAAGCGCAACACCGACAAGGAACGCGAGTGGGCGATCGACAAGCAGCGGGTGATGCGCTCGCACAACCGCCTGGGCTAAGTCAGGCAATGCCTACGCCCTCGATCGGCAAACGCCCATTGTGGGTACCCCACCCCGCCCATATACTGTGACATGTAGGTTCACCACGTTTTCCCTGGGGATGTTTTGGTTTCGACGGGGGTAGTGCGATCTACTGGTGCATGCCGAGGGGGCAGCTTTCCTCGTTAAACCAGCCGCAAAACATATAGTTGCCAATGACAACTACTACGGTGACAACTCGGTGGCTCTCGCCGCCTAAGCTGTCCGGCCCCTAAAAAAGGCCAAACCCCCGAACCGGTCTTGTGCTCATGCTCGCCGGTGTAGGGTCACTATCATGGGACCGCCGAAAGCCTCTCCGCCTGTGGGGCTGACGCTAGATTAATCAGGTATGTCCGCCGGTGCGCTTAGCACGCCGTGCTGTCGGTGGACGAGACTTAACGGTGAGCTAAGCATGTAGATCTGGGGATTAAACGCCTTCGGACGCGGGTTCGACTCCCGCCATCTCCACCACTTCAGCAGCGGGCCAATGCTCACGCATTGGCCCGTTTTGCTTTTCAGGGGATCGGGCCGCTCCGCCGGGCGCCACGCCCGACCAGCAACGTAACAGCCGCCCCGTCACCTACCCGGCTCTCCACCAGCAACCTCGCCCGCATCCGCGTGGCGCGCTCGCGCATCCCCTGTATCCCAAAGTGCCGCCCCGCAGCGCATACGCCTGTCGACGACACGGTAAAGCCACGCCCATTGTCCCGGATGACGATACGCACGCTACGCCGTCGAATACGCAGCGCACAGCTCACCACGCTCGCACCCGCATGCTGGAACGCGTTGAGCAACGCCTCGCTGGCTATCGCGACAATATCGCTGGCAAGCTCCGGGCGGCCGAAGATCTGATCCATTTCAACCAGCGGCTCGAAACGCACGCCGTAGGTTTGCTCCAGATCGCGCCCGATGAGCAGCACCGCCTCGCAGATGCGGCCATGCGCGATGGATGTGGTCCGCAGGTTGAACAGTGCGCCACGACTTTCCCCTACGGCCTGGCGCGCCACCTCCACGGCGCGACCCAGCCGTGTACGAAGCACGTGGCCCTCAGGCAATTCCACGGTCGCCGTGCCCACCATCATCATGAGGCCCTGCACCGACTGCAGCAGCGTGTCGTGCAGTTCCCTCGCGATGCGCTCACGCTCGG
This sequence comes from Luteibacter sp. 621, assembly GCF_050435445.1. NCBI lineage: Bacteria > Pseudomonadati > Pseudomonadota > Gammaproteobacteria > Lysobacterales > Rhodanobacteraceae > Luteibacter > Luteibacter sp. 621. The sequence continues at coordinate 41,791 of NZ_JBNDKI010000004.1, forward strand.
CACTGGCACTCTCAAGTTGCAGGCGCAGCACGCGCTGGGCACGTTGATGGCGGGCGCGCACGATCCACGCGACAGCAGCGGCCATTACCGCGGCGCAGAGAAGCCGGAACCAGAGGGTTTGGTACCACGCTGGTGGAATGGCAATGACCACCGAAGACGAACGGACACTCGCCATGCCCGCATCGTCGATGGCCATTACCTCGAACGTGTAGCGACCGGGCGCGAGGTTTGTATACGTCGCCTCGCGGCGCGATCCCGCTGCGACCCAGCTATCGTCGACACCAGACAGCCGGTAACGGAACGCCACGCGCCCGGGCGCCGCGAGGTTCGTTGCCGCATAAGCGATCGAGATGCGCGTGGTGCCCGTGGGCAGAGCGATCTCCTGGCCTGTGTGAAGGTGATCGCCCGCGCTCACGGATCGCACCTCCACGACGGGCGCGAAGGCTTCCGATGCTAACGCGGCTGGGTCCACCACGCCGACACCCGTGTTACCCGACAGCCACACGCGCCCCACCGCATCGACGGCCAGCGCATTCATGGTCGACGAGGCGGGAACACCTGGCACGCCATCCGTGATGTCCAGGCGGCGAACGAACGGTGGCGGCCCACGGCCTGCAAAAGCCTCGTCGAGCGCCTGGCGGGCGATGACGTAGACACCCGCGTGGGAGTAGATCCACACCTTGTCACCAACGAGCCGTATGCCTGCTACGTCGAGCAGGGGATCATCCCCGAGCCGGTGCAGCACCTGGCGGGTGGCCCCCATGAAACGCGCCACGCCATCGCTACCGCCGACATAGGTCCATGCGTCCACGGGAAGAATGACGCGCACCCTGCCGATGCCGGGAATGACGTGCCGCTCACAAAGGCCCGAACGGTCAATCAGGACGACATCGCTATCGATGCCGCCGACCCAGGCCTGCCCGACGGCTGCCTTGGCAAGAATCGATGGGCGGAATGACGGGTTCCATGTGCAGGTGTTGTGTCGCCACGCCCCGTCCTGAAGGTGATCCACGCCCTTGGCCCAGAACATCACCCACACGCCGCCCGCGCCATCGTCCAGTATGTGGCTCCATTCCTGTGCCCCATAGGCCGGCACCGGATAGCGGATTCGCGTACCGTCGCGATCGAACCAGATATCGCCTGGCGTGCGCACCCAAAGGCCTTGCGGAAACGATGGACTGAACGCGTAGATGGGGTCGGAGAATTCCGCCACTGTGCCGAGTGCAGTTGGATCGATGCGCAGCACGTCTTTGGAGGTCGCTATCCATGGCGTATGGTCGGCCGCCATCTGCACTGGCACATCGCCACGCTCTTCGCGTGGAATCTGGGTCATCTGGTGAATAGGCCGCTCACGCACCTTGTCGAGGCCAAAGCTGCTGCCGGCCCACACCGCTCCGTCGCGGTCCACGAACACGGGCACCATATGATCGGCCGTGAACCCGTCGCGGGCATCGAAACTCGCGCTCACTTCACTGCGACGCAGCGTGTGGCCATCGGCCAGTACCTGCGGGCGCGCAAGGACCACGAGCGACTCCTGTACACGATCCGTCCCCCACAACCGCCCTTCCCGGTCAAACGCCATGCGGTCGAATGCGAGCATGCCCGGAGCCGCTTTGGGTAACACGGGATCGCCAACGGGATGGCTCGCGCTTACCCCAGGCAACGCGCGCACGCCAGCGTCCAGATCTGAAAGCCATAAGGTCCCATCCGGCGCACGGGCCAACTGCGCCCGCGGCGTGACCGGCACGTTCGTTGCCTCAAAGCGGGGGTGGCCTGGTCGCAGGAACATCAGATGCGACATGCCGGTAACCCACAGCACGCCATCAGGATCAACGAGCAATGCCGTGGCGTGGGGGCCGTCGAATCCTTCGGCCGCCCCCACGACGTGCCAGCGCCGCCCATCGAACACCATAAGGCCCTTGCGCCCGGCAGCCCACACGCGGCCATCGCGGGTAAACGCAAAGCTGGTGATCCACCCGCCCCCGGCCGGGTTGCCAAAACCCTCAAGCACACCTGCATGGATGCGAGCGACACCATCCTCGAACTGCCCCATCCAGATGTCGCCGCTGGGAGCTACGGCCAATGCCGTGACGTTAAATGCAGGAAGCTGCCGGCCATCACGGGTCTTCAGGGGCTCGAACTGCGCGCCGTCAAAGCGAACGACGCCGTATCCCGTGCCTAGCAACAGGAACCCATCGTTATCCTGCGCGAGGGACCATACGTCCGTTGGCGCGCTCCGCTCAGAAGGCCAGCTGATGTGGCCGAAATCCTCTTTTACGGCTGCTGCGGGCAACGCCATGGGGCTGCTGGTGGCACCGAGCACGAGCCCAAAAATCAAAGCGCCGTGCCTCAGCCAGGGCCGCCGGGTTGCCGTCGCACGATGTGCCGACGCACGTCGCCTTGCCCCCATCGACCATCCCGCCATTCGTTTGATCCCCACCATGCGCACCATGCCAACCACAGAATAGCTGGGCAGCGCACGGGTTACTTGTTGCCAGGCGGATCATTGAATGGCGTAGAGGAAGCGGAGCACCGGATTGACGGCTGCCCAGGGCACGGTGTTATGCGTTTCGCCCTCGAACACATGGAATTCGAACGCTCCCTTGCGCGCGGCGAACGCCGGTGCGGCCATACCCGCCAGATCGCGCGCATTACCAACCATGTGCGCGTAGCGAACCTCCGCGGCCAGGGCAGTCTGGTCAACCTTCCATTGCCGCATCCCTGGCGATAGCTCTTCTTCGCGGCCGCCCACGGCCACGAAAAAGCGGGGTGGGTTTGAGCGAGTGGAAAGCTGCCTGGCAAGCGCAGGGAATTGCGCCAACGTCGCGCGGCCGCTACGCCACAGCGATGGGCTGATCGCGACATAGTTCTGGAACATGCCAGGGTGATTGATCATCGCCCTGACAACAAACAGCCCCCCGAGCGACCACCCTACGAGTGATTGCCGCGCAGGATCGATGGCCACCAATGCGGCAACGCGCGGCTTTATCTCGATTTCAATGACGCGAAGGAATGCCTCCGCGCCGCCAAACCTCGGATTGGGCCCAAGATCGACGGCGATCGCCTTTTCGTGATCGGTCAGGTCCATGTCGGTGAAGTCGAAGGTTCTGTCAGCACCAGGATTGCCTTCGCCGTTCTCGATGCCCACCACCACCGCGCGCTCGATGTCGCCCGCCTGCGCCTCGTTTCTCGCCGCTCCCGCGAACGTGCCGAACAACACGTTGCCGTCGAGCACATAGACGACGGGAAAGCCGTTGACCGGCGCAGGGCCATCCGGGACGAACACCTTGACCCGGTACGCTTCACCGCTCTCCTTCGCCGCCACGTCGAAGCTCCGGGCCAGCGGGACGGACGCAGGCACCGTCACCGGCGGAACTACCGCAGCAGCGCATGCCAAAGCGGGAAGCAAGACAAGCCCGCACGCCAGGCCCCTGAACCAGTTGAGCTTCATCTTCCAGACCCGTTAAAAAAAGCACGATATGTGCAGGATGATGGTGAACGAAGCACGGTTCTTGTGCCTACCTGCCTTGGGGGGTAATTGCGCTCCCCCATCCGGGGGAGCGGGCGCATCCCGCACCCTAGGATAGCGACGCGCGGCATGCGCCCTTATCGTTCCTTCACGACTGAAGGAGGTCACGCCATGCACCTCGTCGCCGGCATTTCCGCAAGCCCAGCCGCATCACCAGGCGATAAGCCCGGCATAGGACACCTCACACCCATGGACGCGGGCTGGCTGCTCGGACTCGTGTTCGAGGTGAACGACAAACGCCTGATCGCGAACCACCTGGTCGCCGCGCATGAGGCATCCCCTTCAGGGAAGGAACTTGCGGCCCGCATCCGGGCTGTAGGCGAACAACTCAAGGCAGATGCCGCACCCGGCTCAGTGACGGCCGCGCATGTGCTCGATGCGACGATGGCTCTGGAGGCGTTCGTACACCAGGCCGGCGCGCCACGTGACAACGAGCTCTCGGAACGGCAGCTGCATATCGCTTTCCATCTCCTGGGGGACGACCTGGAGAAGACCATCTATGTCGGCGACGTGGCCGCCGCATGCGGCACCTCGGAAGGCCATTTCCGGCGCGCCTTTCGCCTTTGCACCGGCGTCTCCCCCCAACAGTGGCGGCAGGAGCGACGCATCCGCTATTGCCGCAGGCAGCTCGCCGAGAGCGACGAGCCGCTCGCTAACATCGCGCGACGCGCCGGGTTCGCTGCGCAAAGTCACTTCAGCCGTGTCTTCAGCCAGCTGACCGGCATGAGCCCAAGCGAATGGCGGCGCATCGTGCGTCCATTCGCTCTCACGCGGAACGTGCCCACGCTGGCTGCAGCTAACCTGAGCCGAACGCCAAAGGCTTGCGCCTGATGCACGCGCCCGCCGTGGGTGACCCACCATCGTGCATATCGATGCCCGGCGACGCCCTGCTCGACGAGCTAGGCGGCATCCTGGCGGGTTGCATTCGCCTTCCACGCATCGATATGACCATCATCGCAGCGATGGTGAACGCCATCCTCGCCCGTTTGACGGAGCTCGGGTACGCGCAAGAAATCGCGAGCCGGCCCGGGTTCGCACTTCAGCCGTGGCAGGAAGCCCTCGCCACCCGCCTGCTCGGCGATTCGGGGCCCTGCATCCCCATCCCCACGATCGCGGCCACCTGCGGAACGACCGTAAGCAACTTCTGCCGCGCGTTTCGCGCAAAGTTCGGTCGCACGCCCCAGGAGTGGCGTGTGGATGCAAGACTTGAACGCGCAAAGACCCTTATGCTGGGCACAACGCTATCGCTTACCCATATTGCGCTTGAGTGCGGGTTTGCGGAACAGAGCCACTTCAACCACACATTCCTTCGAAGGGTCGGCTTCAGCCCTGGCGCATGGCGACGACAGGAAGGTGGCGGTTAGCGAACCCACGCTATCCATCGGAAAACCATGTCACAACCCGAAAGCCCCATCCGAGTCCTTATTGTCGACGACCACCCGCTCATGCGGGAAGGTATCCGGACGGCGATCAATGCAAGCGCCGACATGACCGTGGTGGGCGAGGCGCCAGACGGCGAAGCAGCCCTGGAGCAATACCGCAGTCTGCAACCCGACATCACCCTCATGGACCTGCAGATGCCAACCGTGGCCGGCGTTGAATCCATCGAGCTCATCCGCCAGGAATTCCCCGGCGCGCGCATATTGGTGCTATCCACCTACAAAACCGATGTGCAGGCGATCCGCGCGTTGCGGGCTGGCGCCAGGGGCTACATCCTCAAGGACGCCGTCCCAACCGAGCTGACCGGTGCCATTCGCGCGGTGCATGCGGGCCGCCGGCATATCACCCAGGAGGTCGCGGCGGCCATCGCCATCCACCTGGCTGAAGACACGCTCACCGAGCGGGAAATCGCGGTACTCAAGATTGTCGCCCAGGGAAACTCCAACGGTGAAGTTGCCCGCAAGCTCTCCGTGAGCGTCGAAACCATCAAGCAACACATGAAGAATATCGCGGCGAAGCTCGGCACCAGCGATCGCGCCCATGCAGTCGCCATCGCCATCAAACGCGGCATTATCACGGTTTGACCTTTAGAACGACTGCGCAAGCAGGAACGTGTTGAACTTCTCGATGTAGGCGTGCTCCCGACGCCCCGGATTGTTCCGGCATGCGCTCCCTTCCGTAGCAACCGATTCCAGGGCATCGGTCGCCAGGTCGGCCATGGTCTGCGCGATGAAGGCCTCCAGGGGCATGGCCAGTGCGTGATCGGTCGCGCCAACGAAGCCCGTGGCCACCCATGGGGGAATAATTTCCTGCACGGTCACACGGGTATCCTTGAGGGCAAAGCGCTGGGATAGCACGTACGAGTGCAGTGCTGCCTTGGTGGCCGAAAACACGGAATACAGCGCAACCGGCGTAAACCCGGCGAAGGACGTCACATAGACAAGATGGGCCCGGGGCTGCCTGCGAAGGTGGGCCATCAGGGCCGAGGTTAACCGGATGGGCCCAAGGAAGTTGGTCTCGACCTCGGCCGTCATGCTTGCCTCGTCGATCAGGCTGCCGGGGTCGTCCCCCGATACGATGCCAGCGTTATTGATAAGCACGTTGAGTGAAGGATGGTCACGCACGACCACGGCTACGGCGCGTTTGACGGATTCGGGGTCTGTCACATCCAGCTCGATCGCCGCCATGCCGGGGTGCGACGCCACCATGGCCGCCAGGGCGCCGGCCCTTCGCCCCGCGACAATGACCGTGTTGCCAAGACGATGGAACGCCGACGCGAGGCTGGCACCGATGCCACTGCCACCCCCGGTGATCAGAACCGTGTTGCCGGTCAGGTCCATCCCGTCGCTCTTGCTGCCCCACAGGGGTGTCCTCACCACCATCCCCTTCCCCGCCGAACGCTGCTTGTGCGTTTCGCAATGCGATGACTATTTCATTGCTGGAGACGCGGGCGACAGGCACTCCACGCACGCTAACGGGGCCGCCAGAACCGGATTGCGCACGCAGTGAAAAAGGTGACAAGCGCTACGGCTGTTGCGCCTGCAAGCTCTTCGCTTCCACGCCCTGCTTGCGCAGGACGTGCCATGCAAGAAGACACCTAAAGGACACCACATGATTCGCACGATCTTCAGCACGGTGCTTGCCACCGCTGCCGGCTTCTCCGGTGCCGCCATGGCCGCCGAACGCCCCACCATCGTTCTCGTGCACGGGGCCTTTGCCGACGCCAGCGGATGGAACGGTGTGACCGCCAAACTCCACAGAGATGGCTACCACGTCATCGCCGCAGCCAACCCACTGCGCAGCGTGAAGTCCGATGCGGCATCGGTGACCAACCTGCTCAAGAGCATCAAAGGGCCCGTCGTTCTCGTCGGCCATTCGTATGGCGGCGCGGTGATCTCCGAGGCGGCGGAAGGCCAGCCCAACGTCGCCAGCCTTGTCTACGTCGCCGCGTTCTCGCCCGACGAAGGCGAAAGCGCCGCCGCCCTGACCGCCAAGTTTCCCGGCAGCACGGTAGGCCCGACGTTGGCGCCGCAGGTACCGCTGGCCGATGGTGGCAACGACCTTTACATCGACCAGGCGAAGTTCCCCGTGCAGTTCGCGGCGGATGTGCCGAACAACGAAGCGACGTTCATGGCCGTTAACCAGCGTCCGATCAAGGATGCCGCCTTCGGCGAACCGGCGTCCGCCCCGGCGTGGAAGCACATTCCTTCCTGGCACATCTATGGCGATGCCGACAAGATGATTCCGCCCAAAACCCTTGCCTACATGGCCGAACGCGCGAAGGCGAAGAAGACTGTGGTCGTTCCCGGTGGCTCACATGCGGTGATGATCAGTCACCCCGCCGAAGTGGCCGCGATCATCGAAGCCGCCGCAGGCAAGTAACAGCTCACTGACAACCATGTGCGCTGGGTTGCCCGGCGCGCATGCGTGGCTCGTGGCGCGGTGGCGGTGTCGAACGATTCGCGTGTCGGCATCAGGAAAACGCCTCGCCATCTGCCACGGACCGCAGAAGCACTGCTTCATCCTCGGCCATCGCCGCTGCCTCGTGGAGGAACGGGTCGTCGTGCCGCCCAGCCTTTGTACGGGCCGGCCCCACAGGCCGCTCAAGCGGCGTCAAGCCATCATCCGCGGTGACCGTATCGTCATCGCGCTGCCCAGGATGGGCCAGCGCGCGTTCGCGGCGGTGCAGCGCCTCCATGTCGCGCATGTCCGCCTCACGGGCCGCCTTTCGCTCAACCAGGTTCAACGACACCGTCGACCGGTCCGCCATCTTTCGGCAGGCGGTAAGGCGCTCGACGGCGACCTCCCATGCCGCGTCCTTGCCAACGCGCAGGTCGTGCTCCTTTTGCAGCGTCGCTTCGATATTGGCCAGGCGCGGGGCCTTGCGGAACTCAGCAGGCGGCACGGACGATGACGGAAGCGCATTCCGGTAGGTGGATTCACCGAATTCCGTTTCAGCATAGGTCTGCGGGAAAGCGATATCAGGGCGAACGCCCGAAAGCTGCGTGGTGGCCCCGTTGATACGATAGAACTGCGCGATCGTCATCTTGAGTTCGCCCAGGCCCTCGGCGTGTGCCACATCGTCGAGATCAACGAGCGTCTGCACTGTGCCCTTGCCGAAGGTACGCTCGCCAACGACGACCGCGCGGCCGCGGTCCTGCAGGTCCGCCGCCAGAATCTCCGAAGCGGACGCAGAGGCCCGGTTAACCATCACGACCAGTGGTCCGCTCCATAGCGCGGGTCCATCCGCCTTTTGCACGTCGATACGGCCCTTGGCATCCTTCACCTGGACCACAGGGCCTGCGCCGCAAAACAGCCCGCCGAGCGCCACCGCTTCGCCCAGTGAGCCGCCGCCGTTGTCACGCAGGTCTAGCACGATTCCATCGACCTTCTGATCGCGAAATACTTTGATGTGGTCAGCGACGTCCTTGCTGACACTACGATAGTTGCCGCCGTTGCGCTTCGCTTCAAAGTCTTCGTAAAACGATGGCACCGACAGCACGCCGATACGATGCGGCGCGGCGCCGGCGCCGATGTCAATGACGCTCGCCTGGACCGCCTGGTCCTCGATGCTGACGTGCTTGCGAACGAGCGAGACAAGGTGGCCCGCAGCATCGCCCCTTCCTTCGTCGGGAAGCACCTCGATACGCACCGTCGAACCGCTCTTGCCGCGAATGAGGGTCACCACGTCATCGGTGCGCCAGCCGGTCACATCGACCATGGGCCCGGACGTGCCTTGCCCCACGGCCGTAATCCTATCCCCCACATTCAACCGGCCCGACGACACCGCCGGGCCACCCGGGACCAGTTCGGTCACCTGGGTGTATTCGTCGTGCTCGCGCAGGTACGCACCGATGCCTTCGAGCGACAGCGACATCTCCGTGTTGAACTGGCGGGCGGTGGCCGGTCCGAAGTAATCGGTATGTGGGTCCATCGCCTGCGCGTATGCCTCCAGCAGCCACTGGAAGGCATCGTCGGAGGTGGTTTTCCGTGCACGGGCCGCCATGGTCTCGTACCGGTGGCGCAGCGTCGATCGGATGGCGTCATCCGCTCGACCGGCGAGCTTCAGTCGCAGCCAGTCGTCTTTCACCCGAATCGCCCACAGCGCATGCAGCTCTGTCAAAGAACGCGGCCGCGGCGCACTTTTTCGATCAACCGGAAATGTTTCGTGGGTCGAAAAGTCGGGAGGCGTGCCAAGCGCGGCAACGTCGAAATCCGCCTCCTCCACCAACCGGTTGAGGTACTCGTTCACCGGCGACATGAGCGGAGCGATGTCCCCATCCGCCAGGCGTTCGCCTATGACATTCCGAACGGTAGACAGGCGCTTGACGTCCGCCGCCGTGAAGATCGACCGCTGCGGATCAAGGCTTTCAATGAGCCCGTCGAAGACCTGACCAGAAAGCGCCCCATCAAGCACCCGCGGGTTCAGGTGGTAGCGGCCCAGGAGCGTCATCACCACCTGTCCCGCCTTTTTCTGGGAACTGGCCGGTGTGAGCGCGATCACCCCGCTGACGGGCGCGGCCCATGCCGCAGAAAGCGGCAGGCAGAGGCACAGGAGGACGAACAGGGGGCGGCGGGAGGGCATGGCAGGCGGCACCAGGGAGGCGACCGATGAGGCTATCGCTGCCATGCGGGTGCTTCTATCCCCCAAATGGGGAGGCTGGGCACGATGGCATCGTCCAGGCCGCATCGCCCGGACGATGCCACGCCACCATTACTGACTAATGCGATACATCACGGTCGCGTGCGGCGCGAGACTCACCTTGATCGCCCCATCCCCCTTGGCATCCGTATGTGCCCAAAGATCCCGCACGGTATGGCTACCACCGGCCTTCAACCCGATCTCGGCAGGCGCCACGGTCACGTCCTTGGCGGCATCGCCCTCATTGAACACCGCCACGGCCTTCCCGCCGTCCTTGAGCGGCTTGACGATCACGTGGATGCCATCGGCGTCGCGCACCTGGTGGCCCTGAACGCCCAGCGGATCCTGGTCGATCGCGATCACATCCTTGTTCAGCAGGATCTGCAATGCATCCGGCTTGATCGTGCGCAGGTCGGTACCGATAAGCAGCGGCGAGGCCATGATTGACCACAGGCTGAAGTGGCTGCGGTATTCCACATCGGTCATGCCGCCATTGCCCACTTCGAGCATGTCCGGATCGTTCCAGTGGCCGAGGCTCGCATACTTATCGAGCACCACGTTTTCCTTGAAGATCTTCAGCATCGAAGCATAGGTATCCGTGATATCGCCCGTGGTACGCCACGAACCGGCATTGACCGGCGCCTTGCTGGCCCACAGCCACGGCTTGTTCTCGCCCCACTCACACATGCTGAAGAAGATCGGCCGGCCGCTGCTGCGAAGGGCATTGGCCATGTCGGTGTAACGCTTTTTCGCGTCGATCTTCTGGTTATTGCAGTTGTCGTATTTCAGGTAATCGACGTGCCACGAGGCGATCGTCTTCGCATCGTCCTTCTCATGCCCCAGACCACCGGGGAAGCCGCGATCTTCCTGCAGCGGCTCGCAGGTGGACGTACCTGCACTGGAATACACGCCGAACTTCAGGCCACGCTGGTGGATGTAATCGGCAAGCGCCGCGATGCCGCTCGGGAAGCGCTTCGGGTTGGGCGTCAGGTGCCCGTCCTTGTCACGCTGCCAGTTGGCCCAGCAATCATCCACGTTCACGTAGCGGTAGCCGGCATCCTTCAGCCCCAGGCTGATGAACTTGTCGGCGATACCACGGATCATGGCTTCATCGAACTCGGCGCGGCAATGCGTGGAGTTCCAGTTATTGAAACCCATTTGCGGCAGCAGATCCGCGGTCTCGGCCGCCTGCACGGGCGCGGTGGCAATGCCCGCCGCGCAGATAAGCGTGCCGACGATGGCACCCCGAAGGATGGTTGCCAGGTTATCCCGCATCGCTATACCTCGTGTTGGTCGAAAGAACATTCAGGGCCGCCATCAGAACGTGCCCCGCAGGCCCACCGTGTAAATCGTGCCATCCGCTTCGGCGTACAGGAACCGATTGCGGTAGACCGAGTAGTCGTACAGGTGCTCGTGAGTCAGGTTGGTGCCGGAAACAAAGGCCGACAGGTGCTTGTTGATCGCATAGCTCGCGCTCAGGTCCACCTGGCCGTACGCGCTACGCGTGGCCGGCTGGGCGCCGCCGCCGTACGAAATGCTCTCCAGGTACTTGCCGCGCCAGTTGTACGCGGCGCGCACCTGGATCGGCCCCTTCTCGTAATACAGGCTGGCGTTGGCCGAATCACCAATGCCGGGAACGGCGAACTTGCCCGAGGTGGAGATAAGACCCGGGCTCAGGTTGGTGCTGCTCTTCACATGCGTGTAGTTCAGCGCCATGCCAAGGCCATCAAACGGATCGGGCAGGACGTTCTTGAACTGATAGTTGAAGGTCACCTCTTCGCCATAGATGTTCGACGAGTTCAGGTTGACCGGCTGGGTGAGCGACCAGGTCAGCGGCTGCCCGCTGTTCTGCTCGGTCAGGAACTGCACCGGCGAGCTCACCAGCGTGCTGAAGTCGCTGACCTTCTTGTAGAAACCTTCCACCGCGATATAGCTGGCGTCATTGATGTACCACTCCAGGCCCATATCGTAGTTCCGCGAGGAATACGGCTGGAGCTGCGGGTTACCACGCGAGATGGTCAGCGAGTTCGGGCGCACGCCATAGCTCGTGTTGTAGTACAGGTTGCTGAGCTGCGGCGGCGTCAGGGTCTTGGAGAGCGATAAGCGATAGACCAGGTTATCCAGCAGGTTCAACTTGAAGTTCAACGACGGCAGCCACTTGTGATAACCACCCTTCGCCGACTGCGGAGCTAGCGGGCCATACGTTACCTGGGCATTGCTCGTGTCGTTGGGGTCCACGTAGTACGTGACCGGCGGCTGGTTCACCGCCGTGGAAGTCGAGACGATATTGAGATACCGGACGCCCACGTCGACCGCCCAGGGCATGTTCCACATGGTGTCTTCGAAAACCGCCTTGGCGAAGAACGCCTTCTGGTTCTCGCCCACGTTGTTGTAGCTACCGGGGTTGGGCGCGGCATCCAGGGTGCCGCCGTTCGCGGCAAGGCCGGCAAGCAAGGCGTTGCGCTTGTCGTCCGGAAGCTGGTTATAAGCTGCCGGTGACGCCAGCCACGCAAGGTAGGCGCGCGGGTCGTACTGAATCCACTCCGAGGGCGCACCCGGCGATGACACGCCATGGATCTTCGACGGCGCATCGTAGACGTAGGCGCCGACAGCATCCGGCGGAACGTTGAGCGAATAGCCACAGTAGGCGTTGCAGAGGATGCCGTTGGGCGTGCCCCAGCTGTCTGACTTCACCCACTGCTTGGTGTACTGCACACCCGCTTCCAGCCGCGTAAGCACCTGGTCGTGGAAGGCCTTATCCAGCTTGAGCTCGTAGTTGTTGACCTTGTTGGTCACGTTGTTGCCCGAACCCGCATTACAGCAGTGCGCCGCAAGGTTGGACATGTCGGTGGTCGACAGGATGTTGGAGTAGCTCGGTGGCTCGCTGTTACCACCGTTGGTCCAGGTGGGGTTCGTGCCAAAGTTCTTCGCACCGATCACCAGGAAGTAGCCGTTCGGGCTCTCCTTGTTCCATGCCTTGGAGCTGGAGACATCCAGGCTCAGCTTGGTGTCCTGGTCGATATCGAAACCGAGGTTCAGGCCGTTCTGGTAGCTCTTTTCGTAGCTGGGTGCGTACGACATGACGTAATCGTTCGCCATGACGTTCGGGCCCGAGCCCTTGCGGACGAAATTGAGCACCGTGTTGTTCGGGTCGACGGTCAACGACTGGATATCGCCGGTGTTGCCGTATTCGCCGAACTCATGCTCAAGGCCATCCACCTTGTAGCTGGAGAACAGGGTATCGAACTGCACGGTGAGCTGGTCGATCGGCTTCCAGTCGATCGCACCGCTAACGCCCTTGCGGGTGCGCGTTTCATCCAGCACGTTGGTGGCCAGGGTTTCCGGCACCGCGACGTTGGTGTACGTCGGCGTCGTCTGGTTCGGGTCAACCTTGATGTCCTGGCCGGCATACCACGAGCTGGCCTGGGTATTGAGCTGGGTGTCCTTGCGCTTGTAGTACTGCGCCGAGGCCATCCAGCCGAAGGTGTGGTCGGCGTTGGTCCAGCCGAACAGGCCCGAGGCCTTCGGCGTGGTCTTGCCCTTCCAGTCGCCGGTCAGGTTGCTGTTAACGCCTGCACCGCTCCACGCCCCGTGGTAGCCGCTGAAGTCCAGCGGACGCGCGGTCTGGATATCCACCACGCCGCCGATGTCCACTTCGGTAATGTCGGCCGACGAGGTTTTGTTGACCTGGGCGACGCTGATGATTTCCGACGGGAGCACATCGAAGTTGAAGGCGCGCGAGCCGGAGGCCGTGGCCATGGGCCGGCCATTGATGGTGACGGCCACGAACTCGGGGCCGAAGCCGCGAACGGCGATCTGGCTGGACTCACCGCCACTGCGGTTTACCGACACACCGGGGACGCGCTGAAGAGCGTCAGCCACGTTCGCGTCAGGGAACTTGCCCGCCTCTTCGGCGGAGATGGAATCGACGACGTTGACCGAATCCTGCTTGATCGCCTGCGCACGCTGCAGGGCGGCCAGCTGGCCGGTGACGGCCACGCCGCCCAGATCGGTGATCTTCTTTTCGTCACTGCCGTCGGCAGCGGCTGGCTTAGCCGGCTTGGCCGGTTTCGCGGGCGGCGTCGCCGCTTGCGCCCCGGCTGGGGTGGCGTCCGGCGCTGCCGCCGGTGCCGTCTGCGCGAAACCCGGTGCGCCGTAGCCTGCGATCCAGGCCATACCCGTTACCACGAGCGAGCGCCGCACGGCGACCGCCAATTTCGTTAGCTGCATGGTTACCCTCCCCGACCTTGTGAAAAACCCCGATGAGCAATCACGGTCTGCTGCCCGATGCTTGCCGGCACCGCTCCCTAAGACGGCACCACGAAGCCTCGTTTTTTCCCCGTCACCCCAAACGCCAGACAGAGCCCCCAGCAGCTACCGCTCATTTGTAGTACTTATTGATCGTTGCCCAAATTCGGCGTCCTCAACAAGCTGCGCCGCAGCATGACAAGCCCAGCAACGGCGGATTAGATTGATTTGTCTTACAAATCAATTCTTCGGAGCCTGGCCACGCCAATGACGAGCGACGCAGATGGGGGGCTGCGCGGGGACGAATCGCGCACCGAACGCATGGGCAGGCGCCAGTTCCTGAAAATGTCGGGAACCATGGCAGCCATGCTTCCGTGGCTCACCCTTCCCCGCTTCGCGGAAGGTGGGCCCGTGAAACGCCCAGCCGGACCCATGCAGTCGGCCGACGCGAAACACATGCTCTGGTACCGCACGCCAGCCCCGGAGTCGAACCTGCTACGTGAAGGCCTGCCCGTAGGCAATGGCCGCCTCGGTGCCCTGGTCGGCGGAGAGCCAGCCACAACTTGCCTGTACCTCACCGACGCCTCGATGTGGCTGGGAAAGCGCGATGTCGCGCTGGGTGATGACGGCCAGTTCGACTACACCACGGCGTTCTTCGGCAGCCTGGTGATGCTGGCTAAGCTCTACCTGTCGGTCGACGGGCATGACATGGCCCATGTCACCGACTACCGGCGCGAGCTTGACCTGGACCAGGGCTACTTGCGCATCGCGTACCGCAAGGGCGGCGTTACTTACGCATGGGACATCTTTGCCAGTCATCCCGACGACGTGATCGCCATCCATCTTTCGCAGGGCGGTGGCGGCTCGTACAGCGGTTCTATCGCGTTACATGGCATGCACGGGGATACCCCGCATGCCGAGCTTGTGCGCGGGACGCTAACCGCCGCGACGAGCCATTTCCAGGGCACCCTGGACAACGGCCTGAGATATGCCGCCAGCGCCATGGCATTTGCGCCGTCAGGGACGGTGAGCGCCCACGCGGACGGCATCCGTTTTGCGAATTGCAGCACACTTTCGATCATCATTTGCGGCGGCACGAACTACACGCCGGACCTGGCTCGCGAGTTCATGGATGCGTCGATCGATCCGCTGGTGCTTGCCACCCGGAAGACCATGGCGGCCGCCTTGCAGACGCCGGCTGTGCTGCTGCATACGCACGTTGCCGACTATCGCGCGCTATTCGACACCCTGCGTGTCAACCTGGGATCCTCGACGGGCAGCCAGCGCGCCATGGACACCTGGACACGCCTCCAGGCCCGGGCGGCGGCCGGATCCGCCGCAGACCCGGAACTCGAGGCGACCTACCTGCAATATGGCCGGTATCTGACGATTGCCGGCTCCCGAACCAGCCTGCCGACCGGGTTGCAAGGCCTCTGGCTCGATAGCAACGAATCGCCGTGGATGGCCGATTACCACAACGACATCAACATCCAGATGAACTACTGGCTGCCCGATCGGGCAGGCCTTCCCGGTTGCTTCGATCCCTTTACCGAATACTGCGTGAGCCAGGTCGGCGCCTGGGCCGCCGCCACACGCGAGCACTTCAACGATCCGCGCAATAGCTACCGCAACAGCTCGGGCAAGCTCGCCGGCTGGACCGTAGGGATCTCCACCAATATCTACGGCGGGGGTGGCTGGCGCTGGCACCCCGCGGGTAACGCGTGGCTTTGCAATAACCTGTGGCAGCATTACCAGTACAACCTTGACCGGACGTATCTGACGCGCATCTATCCATTGCTGAAGGGCGCCTGCGAGTTCTGGGAGGCTCGCCTGCTGACGGCAAGCGTAAAAGACCCTGCGACCGGGCTCACGCGCGACGTTCTGATTGATGATGCGGACTGGTCGCCCGAACACGGGCCAACTGATGCCAAAGGCAACACCTACTCACAGGAGTGGGTCTGGGACCTGTTCGAGAACTACCGCCAGGCCGCCTCACTTACCGGCGAAGATGCCGGTTATGCTGAGACCATCGCGCAGCTTCAGAGGCGGCTGTATCTCCCCCAGGTCAGTACCAAGACTGGCTGGCTGGAGGAATGGATGACCCCGGATGATCTGGGGGAACACCAACACCGGCACCTCTCGCCACTGGTCGGCTTCTTCCCCGGCGACAGGATACGCACGGACGGCAGCTCACCAGCGCTGATCGAGGGCGTCACCCGCCTGCTCGAGGCCCGCGGCACGGGCGGCTATGGCTGGGCCGGCGCCTGGCGCGCGATGTGCTGGGCGCGCCTTGGCCAGGCCGAAAAGGCGTATCAACTCGTTCTCAACAACCTGTCGCCGTCAAAGAACCGAAGCAACGGCACCGCGCAAAACCTGTTCGACATGTACCAACTCGATGCCGGGCACGATGCGTTTCAGATCGACGCCAACTTCGGCACGCCTACGGCCATGCTGGAGATGGTGCTGACTTCGCGCCCTGGCCTGATCACCCTCTTGCCTGCACTGCCCGGGGCATGGGCGGCTTCGGGATCGGTCACCGGCATCGGTGCGCGCGGTGGCTTTCGTGTCGATGTGTCCTGGAAACAAGGCAGCCTCACGTCGGTGACCGTGCGAAGCGTCGGCGGAGAAATGACGCGCGTGAAACACGGTGGATGGGAAAGGGAGATATCGCTCAAACCGGGCGGCTCGGTAACGCTTTCACCAGACGCCAATTCGTCGGCACGCGGTTGAGCGCAGCACGTTGTAGGCAAACGACTACACGAACGCGCGGGCAACGCTGTTGATCGTTGGCTTTACCATCTCGGTTCCTGTCAAACCCACCACCGAGCATCGAGATGGCTGCCCGACTTCGCGATCCGAACATCCAAGACCCGCTCCGCGCGACATTACCTGGACTTGCCTCGTCTGGCGAGCGCACCGATGATGCGCGCATCGAATCACGGGTTGCTCACTTGGAAAACGAGTTTCACCACATCCGCAGAGATTTCAGTGCCGTCCACGCCGACGTCTCAGAAATCAAGCTTCGCGTTACGTCACTTGAATGCACCGTCGTAAAGATTGATACGAAGATCGATGGCATGGCGGCTCGGCTTGACGCCAGGATTGGTGGCGTCGAGGCGCGTTTCGGCGCCAGAACGGACGGGATCGAGGCAAAGTTTGACGCCAGATTCGATGCCCTCGACATCAAAATCGATGTCCTAAACGAAAAGGTCGATACAAAGATCGATGCCCTCAACGAGAAAATCGATACAAAGGTAGATGCCCTCAACGAGAAAATCGATACAAAGATCGATGCCATCAACGAAACAATTGATACCAATATCGATGCCCTCAACAAGAAAATCGATACAAAGATCGATGCCATCAACGAAAAAATTGATACCAATATCGATGCCCTCAACAACAAAATGGACGGCACGTTCGGCGCTCTGATGGCGCGTTTTGACACAATGACTCAATCGATTGAGCGCTTTCCAACCAAACTGCAACTTGCGCTCTGGGCCGCTGGCGGCATGTCGGCACTTCTGGCGATGGCCGCCGCTCTTATCGCGCTGCTTCTAAGAATGAGTGGCTACCCGTTCGCGGCCAAGGCCGTCGAATCGGTCCTGGGCTGAAGGGCGCCAATCACGCGCTTGCTTGCCGCGCGCATCGCTCCAGCCAGAGGAATGAGGCGAATGCGGATGTCGCCGGGTGTGATCGGGTCGTCTCGATGATCCTCAATAGCGCGATCACTGCGCCACGATCCACCAGGCCAAGGTCCGCCAGTGCGCACTCTCGCAACTGCGCGACGAGTTCCCCTGCGTGTTGCGCCACCAACGCTGGCAACACATGGGCAAAGGTCTCCTTCAGATACCCCTTGGGAAATACATCCGCGCCAAGGTGGTGCTCAAGATAGCGCCGCATGACTTCACGCCCTTCGCGGCTGCTCCGCGGCAGCCGGTGGCAGAAGTGTGCTAATCGCGGATCACTCAAAGGATGAACCGGCCACTGGCCGTGTTTCAGCAGATCGGGGGCCCTGCACGCATTGGCCAGCAGCGATGTCACTGGCACCGGGCTGACAGGCGCATCAAACATGGGCCGGCTACGCGCCGCTGCGAGGGCCCGAGGCGTCAACAGGCCCTCGGCATAACTCCGTGCGTCGCGACCCCATAGGGGGCCCTTCGCAGTCTCCTCCGAAATCTCATTGAGATAGGCGGGGAACAGCTCATCCCCACCCACCCCAGTGAACAGAGTATGGCGTCCCCTGTCACGAGCCGAGGCCCATAGCGCCGAGCACGCCTCCAGATAGAACTCGCGGCAAAATCCGTAAGGTTCGCTTGGTATGCCGAGGTCCAAACCGGGAGGAAAGGCCGTGATGTCGACGGTATGGTCGGTGAGACCGAGCCGTTCCGTGATGAGCTGTCGGCGCCGTACCTGCGGCGCCCGCACCTCGCCGTCGAGCAGGATGCCCTTGCTATCGAGGTTCCCATGTCGTCGGGCAAGCGCCACTGCGACCGTCGCTGAATCCATGCCGCCACTGAGTTCGAGCGAAGCAAGCCCTTCCAGCCACGGCCGCAGCGACACGGCGCGATCAAGCGCCTCCGCAAAGCGGGGCAAGGTGTCCTCACCATCGTCTGTGGCGGGATGGCCGTCCGCTAGCGCTTCGGGATACCGAAACCGCACGCGGCCCGGCTCCACGTGCAATGACGAGCGCTCCGTCAGTAGTACCACACCGGTGTAGAGCTGCCTTGCCGCGTAGGTGGTCTGCAGGGCCAATTGGTGGCTCGCGACCTCCATATCGATCATCGCGGATCGCCCGGTGAAGTCCGCCGAATCCCACGACGCGGTCACCGTGTCATCCACTACTGCGCAGTACACCGGCGCCGAACCCAGCATCCCCGCACGCAGGCGAAGTCGATGCCCCGCCTGGGCCACCTCGACCATGACATAGTCGAGCGGCCAGAGCAGACATTGCTGGTGCAGGGATTGATAGGTTTCGACATCCGGCGCATCGATGACATGGATGCGCGCGTCGGTCGCACGGCCTGAATCGACCTGGCGCTCCCTGACAACCATGAACCAACGGCCCGGAACACGGACCAGCACCGTCTCAAGCATCGGATGTTCGTGGGGATCGAGATGGCTCGCCCCGATCGTCAGGACACCACCGCTCCATGTGGGATCGAACGACAGATCAGCCAGCGCAATCTCAGCCTTAATCACCAGCAAACTCCCTCAACGAAAAAGCCGCCCCGATACGAGGCGGCTTCGCTTTCACATAGCGGAACGGGACAATGCCGGAACTCAGCCCCAGTCGCCGCCGCTATGCGTGGAACCAATGCGGCCGATGTCACCCACATCGTCGATCTTCGGTGCCCACTTCATGGAAGTGGATGCAGGCTGCATCGGGCCCTCCATCTGGATACCAAACGGATTGACGTCATGCATCGGCTGGTCGCGCTTTTCCATAGGAACGCTCCGAAGTAGGTTGGCCGCACTACGCGGCTCATCGACCGTAGCATAGGGTTCGCAAATTGCGATCAGCGAGCAGTATGCAATTACGGAAACGGATACGGGCGAATGACCAGCCAGCCGCTCGTGTAACCAAAAGGCCCCGGCATGAATATGCCAGGGCTTGTGCCGCTCATGACGGTCAATGTTTCTGCTTGTAGATGTGCCCGCTGTTGCGATTTTCAGAATGGTTCAGATTCTTCTGCTCAGCCTTGGTCAAATGGCCATTGTGCTTCGCCTCATCGACGCTTTCCCGACGGGCGATATTCGCATCGTGCGTCTCATCGCGCGCGGCTTGCTTCTGGGTCATCGTGCCGTTGGCCACACCGTTGTTGATGCGGTTCTGCTGATTATCCAGCCGGTTATTGACCTCGTTAACGCGCGGGTGGCCTGGCACGTCGGCCTGCGGCGCCGCCTGGGCCATGGCGTGGCTGGAGACGGTCACGGCACCGACGGCCAGGGCGAACATCGCTACCTTCGATACTACGTTCATGGACATGGTTTTCCTTTGGTAGACAAACATGCGGAGTGGAATCTGCTACCCAGCCTCGACGGCAAGGTTGGCAAGCACGCACCGAGCGGTGTCCGTCCCAGTGGATCCATCGTCCCTCCCGTCGCATTGATGGGCCCTGCGCTATGCAGGACCGTATAACGACCTAGGAAACGCCGTGTTGACCGCGCATTTTGTAAAGATTGTGTTCCGTTCAGCTTGGCGGCCCGGACACACTCAGTGCGGCACTTGCTTCAGTTGCGATGGCCCGACGATATCGAAGCGGGTGACCAAGCCATCTCGCACCCGGAACGCATGATGGATGACTTCATCGAGCAGGACCTCACCCTCAAGGTCGCGGACAACCTGATGAACTTCCACCACGGTTGCACCATCCGCCGCACGCTCGATCGCTAATGGCGTTACGGCGGGATCGATCACCGACCACTGGTAGGTCCAGTATTCGCGGACCGCTTCACGACCGTGCACATGCGTCCCTTCCATGCCATTGGCCCATGCGACGTCATCGGCCATGGCGGCCAATACAGCATCGATATCGCGGCGGTTGAAGCCGTCGTAAAGGCTACGAATCAGTTGCTCATCATTCGACATGGGGCAATCCCTGGTTAATGGCGCTCGCCGGCATAGTGACGGCATCTCCCAGGATAGTCAGCCGATTTGGCTTCGGCGGCAAGCGCAGCATCCAGCGAATCCCTCCGACGCCACTCAAGCCACGCC
The DNA here is from genome assembly GCF_050435445.1 of Luteibacter sp. 621. Classification (NCBI taxonomy): domain Bacteria; kingdom Pseudomonadati; phylum Pseudomonadota; class Gammaproteobacteria; order Lysobacterales; family Rhodanobacteraceae; genus Luteibacter; species Luteibacter sp. 621. The sequence continues at coordinate 62,368 of NZ_JBNDKI010000004.1, forward strand.
AGGGCGCGAAGCGCAACCCTGCCCCGTACGCCCACCCAATGGCGGTACCATTGGGGTCTGTCTCACCCCTCTTCCGGAGCCCTCATGAACGTTTCCATCGCCCCCGGCGTAGAAGTCGGTAACCGCCTTCCCTTCGTGCTCTTTGGCGGCATTAACGTACTGGAGGACCTGGATTCCACCCTGCACGCGGCCGCTCATTATGTGGACGTGACCCGCAAGCTGGGCATCCCCTATGTGTTCAAGGCCAGCTTCGACAAGGCCAACCGCTCGTCCATCCATTCCTACCGTGGGGTAGGCCTTGAGGAAGGCATGCGGATTTTCGAGCGGGTCAAGAACGAGTTTGGCATCCCTGTCATCACAGACGTGCATGAGATCTTCCAGGCGCCGATCGTCGCCGAGGTGGTCGATGTCCTGCAGATCCCGGCCTTCCTCGCCCGCCAGACCGATCTGGTGGTGGCCATCGCGAAGACGGGCCGTGCCGTGAACATCAAGAAGCCGCAGTTCATGAGCCCCACCCAGATGAAGCATGTCACCAGCAAGATCAAGGAAGCGGGGAACGAGCGGATCATCCTCTGCGAGCGCGGCGCACAGTTTGGCTATGACAACCTTGTGGTCGATATGCTCGGGTTCCGCGAAATGGTCGAATCAACTGGCGGCTATCCGGCCATTTTCGACGTGACCCACAGCCTGCAGCGCCGTGATGCCGGTAGCGAGGCCAGCGGCGGACGCCGCCGCCAGGTCGTGGAACTGGCCAGAGCCGGCATGGCGGTAGGCATCGGCGGCCTGTTCCTTGAAGCCCACGCTGATCCGGACCATGCGCGTTGTGATGGCCCGAGCGCCCTGCCGCTGACGGCGCTTGAACCGTTCCTGGCGCAGATCAAAGCCATTGATGATCTTGTGAAAGGCTTTGCGCCTCTCGATATTCGCTAAGCACAATCTCGTCGATTGAACATGAAGGCCCGGACGATCAGTCGTCCGGGCCCCTGTGTTTTCGAGGGCCCGCCCTCGGTATGACCAGGACTCCGCTTACCGACGACTGCCCGCTAGGCGACCCAACGAACATGATCACCCAGGGCAGCCCAGAGTGCCCCTATGGCAACGGCGCCCCAACTCCCAAGCTTTACCATTCCCCAGATCCGGTGTTCCCACTTCGCTAGCCGCCTGACTTCCAATGCCAGTTCATTGACGGTACCAACGAGTGCCTTGATAGCGGCCTCGATACCATCGAAACGCTTATCAACGGCATCGAATCGTCTGTCGACAGCCTCGAATCGCCTGTCGACGTCATCGAAGCGCTTATCGATTGCTTCGAAGCGCTTATCGATCGCCTCAAAGCGTTTGTCGACCGCCTCGAACCGTCTGTCATGAGAATCAAAGCGCCTATCGTGCCGCGCCAGAGTGCTCATAATCTCGATGTGTGCGTGGTGGTAGCCCACACGACCTGGCGAATGGATCGGTTTACAAGTGCGATCCTGCACACACCCTCGTTTCGTTGCGCGATAACTCATGTCTAACCTCCTTGACCAGCGAAAGCATGTCAAAGGTTAGCGTCTGGCCAAGACTCACGTATGTAGGCAAAAGCTCAAATTGCTTAAGCCGTTTCTGGCAAGCGTGTAGGCGCCCCTGCGTCAGGCACCGTCAATCACCATCACGATCTTGCCGATAGCCTGGCGACTTTCGAGGAATCGATGCGCATCGGCACCTTCGGGAAGCGGATAGGTTGCCGCGATCTTCGGTCGCAATACGCCGCTTCGAATCTGTTCGAATAGCGCAGCGGCACGCTCTCGCCGCACACTGGCGCTCGTGAGAACGTTCCACAGGTCGCCGCCGGTGAGTGTCAACGATCGATCCATCAACAACCGCGGATCAACGAAGTCCGGGTCGCCCGCAGCCATGCCGTAGAACACCACCGTGCCACCTGTTCGTGTCGCTGCGAGACTGTCACCCAGCGTGCGGCCGACCGAGTCGTAAACGACATGGACGCCTTCGCCCTCCGTGGCTTCCAGCACGCTCGCCACGAGATCGTCATAGCCGAGCACGACGTCAGCACCCGCATCGCGTGCGGCCTTGCGCTTTTCATCCGACGAGGCGACGCCCAAAACCCGCACCCCTTTCGCGCGCAGCATCTGCACCAACAACAGCCCCACACCGCCAGCAGCGGCGTGAACTAATGCGGCCTGCCCATTCCTCGGCTGAGAACTGTCCGTCACGAGATACTGCGCGGTGAGACCCTGAAGCAAAAAAGCCGCAGCCATCTCGTACGACACATCGCCGGGCAACGGAATCAGCTTATCCGCATCAACCGCCACCAACTCGGCGTTAGCGAAGGGCATATCCGCAAAGCCGACGCGCGCGCCCTTCGGAAAAGGCCCGCCCTCCGAGACGATCTCGCCCGCACCTTCGTAACCGAGTATCCACGGCGCACCACCCGCCAGGTGGTACGTGCCATTGCGGCGATACACATCCGCGAAATTGAGCCCCACGGCCCGGATGCGGACCATGACCTGGTTTGGCCCAACGGCCGGATCGGCAATTTCATCCCAATGAAGTACGTCGGCACCGCCGAACTCACGAAAAAGAAGGGCCTTCATGGCAACACCTGGGAGCGCAAAAAACAGGCACCCATAATATCCCACCCGCCCCCTACCCCATTCCGTGACCTGCCGGGGCAATGTTTACGCAATGTTGCCTAAGCCACCATCGCGCCTTTCGCATTAAAGGCAGCCTGGCAAATGGCAAAGAAATTCATGTTCTGCGGCGCGTCCCTATTGGCACTGGCCGCCGCCCCGTCTGCGTACGCCCAGGACCAGAGCCAGGCTGGCAAGCTCAGTATCGGCCTCGGCGTCGCGTGGAGCCCCAGCCCCTACCGCTCCTACGATAACAAGGCGTGGCCGCTGCCCATGGCCAGCTACGAGGGCCAGCGTTTCTTCCTGCGCGGCCCGAGCTTCGGCGCCCGCCTGTGGAATTCATCATCAAGTGAGCTGGCCGTGGCGCTCTCGCCTATTGGGATCCGCTTCCGCAGCAAGGACACCAGCAACCCGCAGCTACGCCAGCTCAACGATCGTGACCTTTCCGCGCAGCTTGGCTTGCAGTGGCAAACCCGGGGCACCTGGGGCCGGTTGGCCGTGGCCGCGCAACGCGAAGTCACAGGCCACGGCGGCGGCCATATCTTCGATGCCAACTACTCGTACCCCATGCCGTTCGGCAATGCGGTAGTACTTACACCCATGGTGGGTGTGGCCTATTCCAGTGGCGCCCTCAACGATTACTACTACGGCGTGAGCAGGAAGGAAGCCGTGCGCAGTGGCCTGCCCGCCTACCGGGCCGGCTCCGCGACGGCCCCTTACCTTGGCGCCTCGGCCCTGGTCAGGCTCGGCAAGAAATGGTCGGCCATCGGCACCTTCCGCTACACCGATCTGCCGGACGAAATCAGCAACAGCCCCATGGTTCATGGCAGCACAACGATCGGCTACTCGGCGGCGCTTCTGTATACGTTCTAGGGGCGCGAATCGCACCCGCGCGAACGTCTCCCTGCCGTGCCAGATGACCGTGCGGGTGTCATCCATTAAGCGGCAGCGCGGGGCAGCGATTACTTGCGATGTAATTGCTGCCCCGCGGACGCGAGCGAATACTGGCTTCCCCTGAGCACCACCACGGGCCACGCGCCCCGGAGAAAGCCATGAACAGCAAGTTCAGCGAGTTCGTATTCAGCGCGCACGATGGTTTCAACGAGCCGGCCATGCGTGAGGCGTTTTCGCACGCCGTACCGATCAAGACCATCGTCATCTACTGCCTGGATCCGCGCGTCACGGAGATCCCCGCCGCGGTCGCGCGTTTCCTCGGTGACGAGACCTACCCGGGTGAAGTGCTCACCGACGAAAGCGGTTCGCGTATCGGTTCGACCACCACACTGGCCACGGTAGCGGTCGCTGCCGGCCGTGCCGTCGACGCCGTGCGCTCGGTTTCGGTACTGCAGCACCTGTTCGGCATTGAGACCATCGTGGTCGTCCACCATTCCAACTGTGGCGCTACCTCGTACAGCGCAGAGGGTATGGTCGAGGCGTTCCGGCACGAACACGGCGCCGATATCTCGCACGCCTATGACCACGAGAGCATGTGCATCACGGATTTTGAGGACTCGCTTAGCTACGACGTAACGCTGCTCCGCAAGAGCCCGGGTGTACCGCAGAGTGCTTCGATCCTGGGGCTGTTCTACAACACGGATACGGGCGAGTTAACGGAAGTGGTTCGCGACGAGGGAACTTACGGGGGCAAATGATTCGACAGCCGCGCCGGATGCCTTCTATCGGCCTACAATGGGGGGCGTCGAACCGCCCCCTGGAGGCCGCCATGACGCTCGCCATTCGCCCCCTTCTCGTCCTGGCCATCGTCACCTGCGTTGCCACTCCGGCTTACGCCTACAAAGACGACCCCGCCGCCGAACTCGCCAAGCTCACCAACGGCCGTATCGCCGGCAACCCGCAGCGCTGCATCGACCTGCCACAGGTGTACAACACCCAGGTGATCGACAAGACCACCATCGCCTATCGCATCGGCTCCACCTACTACGTCAACAAGCTCCGATCCGGCGCCGAGGCACTGAACTCAAATGACGTGATGGTCACCAAGACCTTCGGTTCGCAGCTATGCGAGATGGATACCGTGGACATGGTGGATCGCTACGGCGGCGGTCGCCGCGGTTTTGCCATCCTGGGTCCGTTCATTCCGTACAAGTTGCCGCCTAAGGACCACTGAGTGAACCGCCCCGTGGCTTTGCGGAAGCCCCTGTAACACCCGCGCCACACTTCCACACATTTGCAAATATCCCCAACTTGCCCCAACCTTGCGCCAGCGGTCCTGGCCGCCCGACCATGAACGATGGGAGATGGGGATGTTGCGTTCCAAAGGGCCGCAAGGCCGTCGTGTGGCCTGCTGGGCCAGCCTTGCCATGCTGCTCCCCGCGGCGGTGAACGCGGAGGCGCCCGCAGCAGGGCCCGCGCACACGGTCACCTTCGATCGCCACTCCCTGATCATTGACGGCAAGCCCACCTATCTCTGGTCGGGCTCCTTCCACTACTGGCGGCTGCCCAGCCCGGAATCGTGGAACGACGTACTGCAGAAAATGAAGGCCGCCGGCTTCAACGCCGTGGAAATCTACTTCGACTGGGGTTACCACTCGACCAAGCGCGGCGTGTATGACTTCACCGGCATCCGCGACGTGGATCGCCTGCTCGACATGGCACGCGATGTCGGCATCTACGTCATCGCTCGCCCCGGCCCCTACATCAACGCCGAGACCGATGCCGGTGGCTTTCCGGGCTGGCTCGTCACCACCGCTGGAAAACCCCGTACGACGGCGCCCGAGTACACGGCCGCTTACCGTGAATGGATGACCCAGATCGACCGGATCCTCGCGCGCCATCAGGTCACCGACGGACGCGGCACCGTGCTGCTTTACCAGGTCGAGAACGAGTTCTACAACGACTCCGACGATGGCAGGGCCTACCTGCAGGCATTGGAAGACAAGGCCCGCGCCGATGGCATTACCGTGCCACTGTTTGGCAACCACAACACCAATTTCTTCGAGGGCGTGGGCAAGCTCGATATGCCGGGATACGACTCGTATCCCATGGATTTTGATTGCACCCGGCCCGAACGGTGGAACGCCGTTTACGATTTCGCCAGCGAGCGCAGGGGCCTGAAGAACGCACCATTGTTCTTCCCCGAGTACCAGGGCGGCGCATTCGATGTGTGGGGCGGCCCGGGGTACGAAGCCTGCCGCAAGCTGACGGGCCCGGCGTTCGAGCGGGTGTTCTACGAGGCCACCATGGCCTCGGGTTCTACCATGCAGAACTTCTACATGACCTACGGCGGCATCAACTGGGGCTGGCTCTCCTCCCCGGGCGTGTACACGTCGTACGATTACGGTGCCGCGATCACCGCCAGCCGGCAGCTCACGCCCAAGTACGATCAGCAGAAGCTCATCGGCTACATGACCCGTGCTGCGGCGCCGCTCGCGCGTACCGATGCGGTAGGCACATCGGTGCCGGAAAACCCACGGCTACGCGTGACCGCCCGCGTAAATCCGGACAACGGCACACGCTTCTACATCCTGCGCCACGCCGATGCCTCCGATACGACCGACGATGCCACACACCTGAAGGTCGCGTTGGGCAACCGTGGTGAGACGACCATTCCGCAGGCGCCGGGCACGACGATCCATATCAACGGCAGGGATTCGAAGGTGTTGCTGGCGAACTTCAGGTTCGGCCAGCAGGACCTGGCGTATTCCACCTCGGAGTTGCTGACCCAGTTGCACGAAGGCAAGCGTGATGTCGCCGTTCTGTACGGGCGAACGGGCGAGGATGGTGAAACCGTCCTCCGCTACAGGGATCGACCCGATGTCCGGATGATCGAAGGCAAGATCGACACGCATTGGGATGCCGCCAGTCACACCCTTCGCCTCAACTACCGTCACGAAGGGCTTTCGCGCGTAGAGATCCGCCAGGGCGACGCCTCCCTGCTACTCCTGCTCGGCGATAACGCGGCAGCGATCCGCTTCTGGCAGCTGGATACCAACGACGGTCCCGTGCTGCTGCGCGGCCCCTACCTCGCCCGGGCGGCCGAGCATCGGAATGACACGCTTGCACTGACCGGCGATACCGACCACGCCGGCGATATCGAAGTCTTTACAGCCGCGGGCACGCGCACCGTCACCTGGAACGGCAAACCCGTTGGCACGACCGCCACGGCATCCGGCAGCTTGCTCGGCCATCTGGATGGCCCTGCGCCGGTGACGCTGCCTGCCTTGAACGACTGGCACATCGCCGATGGCGCCCCCGAGATCGCCGCGCGCTTCGACGACCGCGCCTGGCAAGCCACCGATCGCACGAGCACGCCAAATGACTACTGGGATCACAAGCTCCCCATCCTCGATAGCGACGATTACGGCTTTCACCATGGCCACGTGTGGTATCGCGGCCACTTCACGGCGACCGGCAAGGAAAACGCGATCCAACTCTCCGCGAATCTCGGCGTGCACCTGGGCAACCACGGCATCTTTACCGCCTGGATTAACGGCCATTTCCTCGGCAACAACCCAAGCGGTTCCCAGCAGTTCCCGATTGACCCCAGGTGGCTGAAGAAGGGTGGCGATAACGTCGTCTCCGTGCTGGTGGAAAACACCGGGCACCTGCAGGAGGAACACAACGGCGCGTTCCGCGAACCACGCGGGCTTCTATCGGCACGGCTTGAGGGTTCGGACGCGGCCATTCACTGGAAGATCCAGGGCAACGTCGGCGGCGAAGACCTGCCCGATACGATGCGTGGTCCGTTCAACATCGGCGGCCTGTACGGCGAACGCAACGGCTGGCACCTACCCGGGTTCAACGACAGCGGCTGGGCAAAGGCCACGCTGCCCCGAGCCACCGACAAGCCCGGCATGGACTGGTACCGCACGAGCTTCAAACTGGATATCCCCGATGGCCAGGACGTACCCCTCGCGATACGCATCCACGATGCTGCGCCCCACCATTACCGCGCCATCATCTTCATCAACGGCTGGCAGATCGGCCGCTACATCAGCGATGTCGGCCCGCAGACCGATTTCGAACTACCACCCGGCCTGCTCAACAAGCATGGCGAGAACACGATAGCCATCGCATCGTGGAGCACGGCGCAGGATGGCGGCCTGGGCGAGGTCTCGCTCGTCATGCAGGGGAACTACACCACAGGCCTCAAATAGGAGAGCGCCTTACGCTCGCTCGCCGACAGTTCGCAATGCCACGTCCATCAGCCCGTTGGCGACGAGGACAACGGCGCAGCCCGCGAGCGTCGCAATGAGCCGGTCTACCAGGAAGGCCGGCTCGATGGTGGCCCCGGCATCCATGGCAAGCAGGATGAGTGGCGTGGCAAGCACACAGTACGCCGCGTAATTTCCCGGCCGTACGAGCGGCGCCGCCGCCCCGAGCAAACAGACCAGCACGGCACTGGCCACGTGGCCTGGCGCACACCACATGATCGTGCCGGCCATCGCCACGCCCAGGAGTGTGCCGATGGCGCGCTGGGTGATGTGCACAGGAAAATGCTCGAGCGCACGCGGTGTCAGCAGCACGATACTGAGCACCATCCAGTCGAAATGATGTTGCGGCCAGAGATCCCTTAGCAGGCATGCAGCAGCGAGACCAAACGCCAGGCGCAGCGCATATTGCCAGCCCTGCAAGGTATGCAGCATCCGCCGCAGGTGCGAGCGCCGCTGGCGATGCGTCGGCTCCGGCTTCGTCGCCGCTGCCGTCACCAGGGCATCGGCGCGCGGACGACGTAGATGGGCCACCGCCCGCAACACCACGCGCCATGCGGCTCCCACGCCGAAAAGCAACGCCGCGCCCCGGCCATGCGCACCATGAGCACCGACCAGGCCCATATTCAACACGAGGAACACGATGAAGCGGATGCCGGCAACGGCAGCGGGGCGGCTGTAATTCACAAGCGTGGCCGCTGGAACGGCCAGCGCCACCATCAGCACATCGGCGAACGGCACCCTGGCCACGGCGCTTGCGGCAGCGATCGCCAGGACGACCGGCACCAACGATGCAGCAAGCCCGCCGTGATGCCCGGCGCTGCGCTCGCCCTGCTCACCCGCAAGCAACATGGCCCCAAGGCCGACGACGTATCCCATCGCCGGGCGGCCAGCCCAGGTACCCACGACAACCGGGACGGCCATGGCCAACAGCGACAAGGCGATGCGTCCCGCGTTGAATCGCGCCTCCGGCGACCAGCTGAAGACCTCCGCAAAGTGACTGGAGGGCCGGATGCCCAGTGTCATGCCCCAGGCCTGCCCCGACCAGAACGCCCTCTGCATCGAATGTCCGTCATGAATGGATTCCTGAATAGATTCATCAAATCAATGTCATTTCAAATCAACCATATAGGGGTTGTTAACACCCCATCTTGCATAGATTTTGAATAGATTCTCCGCATCCAGCGTGACGCGAACAAGCATGTCGCCGGCCATGACATCTCCGCGACCCCGTGTTCACCGTAACCGATCGACAGTAGACATCGGCAGCAACGGGAGGCCCTGGATGAACCACGACCGCCACGACATCAACCACCCCGACCACAAGGCGCCAGCCAAGCCCGAGACCCCTACGGAGAAGAAAGAGCGCAAGGCGCACGAGAGCGAGAACCAGGACCAGGCACTGGAAGAGACCTTTCCGGCCAGCGATCCGGTATCGCCGTTCGTGCCAGCGAAAGCGCCGGATTAACCGTCCTTCGAGGGCACGCTAGCCAGCGCAGGCACGAGCGTCGACTCGACGTGCACGTCGCGGTGCACGAACAGGAGCGCGCGAACGTCAACGTGCGCTTTCATGCTGGTCGCGACGAACGCCGAGGCCGGCGTGGGAGCGAACTCGTAATCGAAGTCGATGATCTTCACATGTGCGAAAAAAGTACCCAGCGGCTTCTGCAGGCGTAGCGCCAGATGGGCGACGTAGGGATGCCCTTCCGCATCCATCTTGAGCTCGGCCGTGCCGTCATAGCTCTCCTGATCGTCGCCGTCCGCGGTGACGTGTGCCTTGCCGGTCCCCATCGAGCCCTTCGGCACGGTGCGCGTCGTAAAGGTATAGACAATGCGCCCGGCATCTCCGTTCGCGCGCCGGGCATCCGTGCCAATCACCGACTTAAGCACCGCATAAGAAGGGAGCGCCTTGGACGGCTCCTTGCGCGGATCAATCACTTCCGTCTCCGTCTCGGGCTCATCCCCGCCCTTGATCTGCGAGGTCGTTCGCACCACGCCATTCACGTCGGTCAGCGGCACTGCGGGGCGGGCCAGCGCTTCGGTCAGCAACGCATCGTTCGCCGAGGCGGCAGACGCCACCCCAAGAGCAGCGAGGCCCGCACAACGAATCCATAGCGACATGGCAGCTCCTCCCCAGCGGCTTGACGACCCCGCAGACACTATCCCCGGGCCCGCCGGCGCTCATGCCCCAGAGGTCACCCGGTGCCATCAGTCATGGGCCGCACGAAACCCATTCCGCCAACCCGCGCACAAAGCCCACGACCCACCCATTTTCCCGATAGACCGCCCCGGCGGCGCCGCGTATGCTCCGGCCCCAAGGGGGAGTCCATGGACGAAAAAAAGAAGAACATCCTGCACGTCAGGCCGCCGAACTTTACTTCGGGCGTGGCCACGGGCATCGCTATCACCGGGCCAACCGATGATGGCTTCGTCCATCTGCATTTCTTCCGGGAAACCCAGCGCATTACGCACGATGACGTGCCGTCGCGTTCGCCAGCCCCGAACGAGGTGGAGTTCGCGTGGGGCCGTGCCGAGCCGCATATCCACCCGCAACGCGAAGAGCTCGCGGTGGTGTCGGTGCCGATGGCGCGCCTTCCGTTGATGGCGCAGGCACTGGGCCGTGCCGCCCAGTTCGTCGAATCTCTGGCCGAACAGCCGCCAGTGCGCGGCCCGAACAAGGTGGCCTAGGCCACTACTCGCCTGGGCCCTTGCGGTCGTTCTCGGCGGCCACCTGCTGGAAATCGAGATCACGCTCCAGATAGTGCAGGAGCTCATCGTGGATGTGCCCCGCACGGTGCAGGCGCAGCAGTTCCACACGCCCGGCAGCGATGGCGGCCAGCACCACGTCGTAGTGCGCTTCGCGATCATCCGTGATGGAGCGCCGCTCCTCGACGACGCGCCGCGCGATATCAGCGCGGTACGTGTACTGCTCCAGCAGCCGGGGATGGATCAATGTCCCGCTGGCGTCGTAGGCATGTGCCTTCACCGCCTCCAGCTGTGCCGCATCCACATGCAGGTAGGCCTGCATCTCGTTGAGGTGGTTGCCCTCGACATGAATGTTGCGATCCAGCCCAAGCCAGCGAATCACCGGCCCGATCGTGCCGCCTTGCACCACCACCGTTACCAGGATGGTGGCAAACGCGGCGGCAAGGGTCAGGTCGCGGCCCGGCATGTTCTCGGGCAGGGAAAGCGCGATAGCAAGGGTCACCACGCCACGCATACCCGCCCAGCCGAGCAGGAAGGTCGATTTGGGTGACGGCGGCGACGGCTGCTTGCCGAGCGCGCGGAGGACCGGCACGCGCAGGTAATCGGTGGCGTATACCCACACGAAGCGCGACACGATAACAGCGGCCAGCACGCCCAGAATAGGCACGCTCAGCTGGTCCAGCGTGTTGCCGATACCACCCAGGCGCTCGATCACACCGCGCAGCGAGAAGCCGATGAGGATGAACACCAGCGCCTCGAGGATGAAGATCATCACGGCCCAGAACGACCCGCCGCGAACGCGCGCATTGGCCGAGAACACCTCGTGCTGGAACCAGCCGAAGATGATGCCGGTCGTGACCACCGCCATGACACCTGAAACATGGAACGCTTCGCCGCCGATGTAGGCCGCCCACGGCGAGAGGCAAGAGGCCGTCACGGCCAGGAACACATCATCGATGCGGCGCAGGACCAGCACGACGAGCGCGCCCACGGCGGCACCAATGGCAATGCCGCCCAGCGCCAGCCCCGCAAAGCTCATCAGTGCACCGCTGGCACTGAACGCCCCGGTCAGCGCGGCAGCCACCGCGAAACGGAACAGCACAAGGCCCGTGGCATCGTTGAGCAGGCTTTCGCCTTCCAGCAGCACCATCAGCCGGCGCGGCAAACGCACCTTGCCCAGCACGGCCTTCGCCGCGACAGCATCCGGCGGCGACACCACCGCCCCCAACGCGAAGCACGCAGCCCACGGCAATGAAGGCACGATCCAGTGCACGGTGGCGCCCACCACCAGGGTGGTGAACACCACGGCACCCACGGCCAGCCACAAGATGCCGCCGAGGTACCGCCGGAAATCGGACCACACCGTGTAGTACGCCCCGTCCATCAGCAGCGGGGGCAGGAACACGATAAGCACGAGCTCCGGATCGAAGCTGACGGCCGGCACCCCCGGCAGGAAAGCGATGCCCGCACCGCCGGCCAGCAGGGCCGCAGCGGTTGGCAGCCGCAGCTTCCTGGCGATGAGCTCGAGCGCCACGATGGCCACGAGAAGGATGAGGACGAACTCGAAGGTCGTGGTCGATGACATAGCGGGAATTCTGTAGGCGATGCCCCGAGCATACCGTCATACAATCGCCGCATGATTGAACATACGCCCGATTCCCTCGCCGCCGAAGAACTGGCCCTGCAGTTCGATCGCTTCACGCTGGAGATGGCGTGGGCAATCGGCGATGCCCTGCGTACCGCGGCGCTCGAGCGCGGTGCCGCGGTGGCCCTCGATATCAGCCTGCGCGATCGCCCCTTGTTCCATACGGCCCTGCCGGGCACCGACATTGCGCACGCGAACTGGATCCGGCGCAAGCGGAATACCGTGCTGGCGCTTGGCACGAGCACCCTGGCCGTGGGCATGAAGCTCGCCAAGGCGGGGCAGACGCTTGAGGAACGCTATGGCCTGGCGCCCGCGGAGCACGCCAGTGATGGCGGAGGGTATCCGTTGCGGTTACGTGGCCTGGGGGTGATTGGGGCGATTACGGCGTCGGGATTGCCGTCGGTGGAGGATCATCGGCTGGTGACTGGGGTGATTGCCCGGTTTGTTTGAGGCCTGTGGCGTCTCCGCTCTGTTGGCTTTTTGCGCGCGAGCGCGCTCTTACAGGGTTGCGGCAACGTTGAGGTCGGCAGTGGTGAGGTGGCAGCCGTTTGCATCCAGTGGGCGGGCATGCGGCGGGACGCCGGTCATGCGGATACGCAGGCCCTCGGCGTCGGGGCGCTGACGTAATTCGGGGAACCAGTGACGGTGCTGGTCGACGACGATCAGCAGGCCGTCGTGGCTGCCCATGGGCGCGAATACGTCGGTGATGTCACCAAAGGGAAGGATACCGAAGCGCACGACAAGGTTACGCACGAGCGCTGGCACGTCATCCGTCGGCAGGCCCACCTCGCTGACACATGCGATTTCACTGCCGTGAAACGCGCCCGATGCCGCCCCACCCATGGCCAGGGGTTTGCGCGCGATCAATTCGAACACCGCATCATGCGGGCCTGCGAAATACACCGACTCAGAGTCCCACGGCGCGCCGATGTGGAACCGGCCTTCGCCCAGTGGGTCGCGTAACAACAATGCGCGCCCGGCAATCCACTCGCACGCCGCGGCGAAGCGCGCGTGGGGCACGTTGAAGGCCAGGTGCACGGCACCCTCGGAAATGCGCGTCGCGGGAACGACCGCGATATCGGTCCAGCCCGCATGCACGGTGTGGCCCGTGGCCCGCAGTTGCAGCACATCCCGGAAAAAGGCCACGCAGGCCGCGACATCGCTGGAGGGCAATTCGATATGGGTGAGGCGCATTCGGCAAGTCCGCAACGAGGGAGAGGCCGCATTGAACAACCTCAACTAAAGTTCAGGTCAAGCAGATCCGTACACGACTTGCGGACACATAGGCGCGATAACCTTGGGTCATGAGCCATAAGGATGACCTGCAAGCCATGCTCAACCGCCTCGACAGCGAGGTGGCCACGGGCTTGCGCGACAATCCCGACCCGGATGCGTTCTGGCCGACCTTCGCCACCCAGTCGAACATCGTGCTGGAAGCGGCGGACCCGGAGCACTTCGACTGGGTGAGTTCGGAGATTTCGGCCATGCTCGCGCGCTACGGTATTCCGGTGCCGGAAGCCTGACCCTGCCGGAAGTCACGATTTACCTGCCATGGTGCCTTTGCCAGACTCGGGCGATCGTCCCGAGCCACAAGGCCCATGCCCATGCGATCCACGCGCCCTGCCCTCCACTTCGCCAGGACCGCCTTGTCGGTTGCCCTTGGCGCCACCGCCCTCGCCATGCTGGCGGCGCCCGTCGCCGCCCAGGCTGTCCTTACGCCTGAGCAGAAGGCGGCGATCGCCAAACGCAATGACACCGAGCAGAAGCTGGAAGACATCGCCGTCATCGACCGCAAGGTGATGGTGAAGATGCGCGACGGCAAGCGCATGGCCGCGGACGTATACCGACCGAAGAACGCGACGGGCAAGGTACCGACGATCTTCGTGCGCACGCCGTACAACTTCAATTTCTGGGATGTGAAGCTGGGCGCGCCGCGCGACATGACCCGCCAGCTCGAAGCGGTGAAGCGCGGCTACGCGTACATCGACATGAACGAGCGCGGCCATTATTTCTCCGAAGGCAACTACGAGATCCTCGGCGCGCCGCTCTCCGATGGCGTGGATGCGGTGAACTGGATCACCGCGCAGCCCTGGTCGAACGGCAAGGTGGGCACCACGGGCTGCTCGTCCACCGCGGAATGGCAGATGGCCGTGGTGGCGCAGAACACCAAGGGCCTGGCCACGTTCAACGTGCAGGGATTCGGCGCCGGCGTGGGCCGCGTCGGCCCCTACTTCGAGCAGGGCAACTGGTACCGCGGTGGCGCGCTGCAGATGCTGTTCATTGCGTGGCTCACCAAGGAGCAGAACCAGGTCCGCCCTTCTTTCCCCGCAGGAACATCGCAGGCTGATCTCATCGCCGCGTCCAAACTCTTCGACCTAGATTCCCAGCCGCCGGAAATCGACTGGGATAAGGCCTTCTGGACGCTTCCCGAAAAAGACATCATGAAAAACGCCGGCGGCCCCAAGGGCATCTTCGCCGATGCGATGGATGTACCGACCGGCGGCAATATGGTCGCGCGCACGCCGAACAGCCCGGCCTGGTACAAGGGTGGCCTGTGGCACGACAACATGAAAATCAACAAGCCGGGCCTGTGGTTCATGAGCTGGTTCGATGTATCGGTCTCGCCGAACCTGGCCGCGTATAACCACGTACGTGCCACCGCGCCGAAGGACGTGGCCGACCAGCAGTACGCTGTGATCTCGCCGTCGCTGCATTGCGGCTACTCGCGCGCCACCGAGCACACCATGATCGGCGACCTGGATGTGGGCGATGCCCGTTTCGACGTAGATAGCCTGGTCTACGGCTGGTTCGACAAGTGGCTCAAGGGCGTGGATAGCCCGGTGATCGATAAGCAAGCCAAGGTCATGTATTACGTGATGGGCGAGAACAAGTGGCACAACACGCAGACCTGGCCGCCGGTCGGTGCCGTGACCCGCGACCTGTACTTCACCAGCGGCGGCAAGGCCAATACGCTGTACGGCGATGGCAAACTGATGGCGGATGCTGGCGGCACGGACCACCCGGATACGTTCCTGTACGACCCCATGAACCCGGTCACGACGTTCGGCGGCGGCGGCTGCTGCCAGGGTAACGCGGTGAAGTTCGGCTCGTTCGACCAGAACACGCAGCTCGCCCGCAATGACATCCTCGTGTACGACTCCGAGCCGTTCAAGGAAGGCACCGAAGTCTCCGGCCCCATCACGGTCACCTTGTATGTATCGTCGGACGCGAAGGACACCGATTTCACCTTCAAGGTGATGGATGTCTACCCCGACGGGCGTGCCTTCAACCTTACCGAGAATATCCAGCGCATGCGCTACCGCGAGGGCTACGACAAGCCGCCGGTGTGGATGAAGGATGGCGAGGTGTACAAGGTGACGTTCCAGCCGATCGACACCAGTAACTTCTTCTTCCCGGGCCACAAGCTGCGCGTGGCTGTGTCGAGCAGCAACTTCCCGCGTTTCGACCGTAACCTCAACACGGGCGGCAACAATTACGACGAAGCCAAAGGCGTCATCGCGCACAACGCAGTGCACCACGATGCGGAGCACCCGTCGAAGATCACTTTCACGGTGGTTCCCCGCCAGTAACCCTTAACGTTAGCCGGCCCCGGGGCAGCCCCCGGGACCGGCGCCGCTACACACGCCGACCGGCTCGTCGCGACGACGAAGCCACCATCCTGCGGATGCAGGTAGCCGAACAGGCTACTGAAACAATAAAGAATCGCTAGCAACAGACTCATGACGGGCTCCTTCGTCACATGGCGCGGAAAATGGCCATGAACGGCTGGCTCACGGTGAGGGTTTCGGGGCGGCCACGAAGATGCAGGCAGCCCCTTCCCCCGTCATCGCGCTCAACCGAGGCGACCTGGCGGAGGTTTACAATGGTTGAGCGGTGGACCTGCCGGAACGTGCGCGGATCCAGGTGCTCGAGTAGCTCCCTGATGGGCTTGCTCAGCAGTGCATCGCCATCGGCGGTGGCGACCAGCGTGTACTTGTTGTCGGCGCGAAAATAGATCACATCCTCGACCATGATCAGCCGCGTGGCCCGGCCGGTGCTTGCCGTAATCCAGGTAAGCGGTACATCCGGCGTAGCATCGAACTGGTCGCGCATATCCTTCGCCAGACGCCCTGCCCGGCTGGCGTGTTTCTCCGCATCGGCCAGCCGGCCGCGCAGGCGCTCCACCGTTTGCGCCAGCCGTTCCGCGCTCACCGGTTTCAGCAGGTAATCCACGGCACCCCGTTCGAATGCATCCACGGCGTACTGGTCGTACGCCGTGATGAAGACGACGAGCGTGCGTGGGCTGGCATCGGCCGCGGCTGCCGCCACTTCCATGCCGGTAAGGCCAGGCATGCGGATATCGAGGAAGGCGATATCCGGCTGGTGCTCGACTACCGCTTCAAGCGCTTCGCCACCATCCTCGGCCACGGCTACCACCTGCAGGTCTAGCCAGGCTTTGGCCAACTCCCGCTGTAATGCTGCCGCGAGCAGCTTTTCATCTTCGGCGATGATGCACTTAGGCATGCGCCGGCTCCGCGATCGGTAGCGTGATGGTAGCGGCCACACCACTGGGGAAGTTGTTGCCGATGGTGAAAGTCGCCGCGTTGCCGTAGGTGAGGCGCAGGCGTTCACGCAGGTTTTTCAGGCCGATGCCGGTGCCGGTGCTATCGGTACGCAGCCCCAGGCCATCATCGGCCACCGTGAGCGACAGGCCGGTGGCATCGCATGCAGCGCGAATCCACACGCCACCGCCACCGGGCTTGGGCTCGAGGCCGTGCTTGATGGCGTTTTCCACAAGGGTCTGCAGCATCATGGACGGCATGGCATAGGCCTGGCAGTTCACCGGGACATCCACGTGTACCGCAAGGCGCTCGCCCATGCGCAAGCGCATGATTTCAAGCCACGCCGTGCTCCGCTCCAGTTCCTGGCCCACGGTAGAAAGTGAACCATCCGTGCGCGGCAGCGAGCGGCGCAGGTAATCGATAAGGTGCCCCAGCATCTTGTCCGCCCGCGCCGGATCGGTGCGCACCAGTTCCTGGGCGCTGGCCAACGTGTTGTAGAGAAAGTGCGGCTCCACCTGCGCCTGCAGCAAGGAAAGCTGCGCGGCAGTGAGCTCCTTTTCCATGGCGGTCTGGCGGGTGTCGGCGCGCTCGCGGTTGCGACGCTCGGTGATCCGCTGGGTCAGCGCACGCACCAGGGTCTCGGCCTGCTCCAGCGATACGCCGCCATCGGGGTTGAACCAGTCGCTCCATGCCCCGCTATCCGGCTCACACACGAAAAGCACGGTGCACGCGCCTTCGCCGGGCACAACGGATGCACTGATGCGCGTATTCCGTTCAAAGGGATCGCGTGGGCGACGCTTGCGCAATGGCACCGGCTGCGCCGGCGGCTCGGCAATCGAGTGGCGGATGATGCCACGCACCTGCAGGCCACCGCGCGCCGCGCTCACATCCTGGATATCGGGCAAGGCGCGCACCACCTGCTCGACCAGGTCGAGGGTCTCATCGGCGCCGTAAGGCACCTCCACGCGCCGGCGCTGGCGGTTGGCGACCGTTTCCGGATCAATACGGCCAGCGATGGTACGCACGCGATAGAGGTGGCTCACGCCCCGCCCGAGCGCCAGCAGTAACCCCGCGAACCAGATGAGGGTGAAGATCGTCGGGAAATCGTGGCTGATGTCCATCGCCTGCCAGCACACCAGCATGACGCACAGCGCGGCGATCCATGCGGCGATAAGGCGGGCGAGGAAACGGATGCTGGCCATGCGCGGCACTCCCTTGAAGATGGCGGCGAGCATACGACGGCGCACCTGCCCCGGCATGGCTTATCCGACGAAACGCCACGAGGGCCGACGAAACAGGCGCTTGCGTGGCCCCCTGGGGGTGGCGCGGCGCAGCATGACCTGAGCCGGCGCATGGTCCATGCTCGGGAAACGGCTCGAAGCGGTGGGGACCGCGAGCCTCGACCAAGGGGTTAATGCATGGCTTTGCTGCTCATCGTTTTCGCTGTCGTCGTTCTTGCCATCTATCTCGGCATCCAGCTCCTGCCGAAGAACCATCCTTCCAACTGGCTACTGGGCATCGTGGGTGGTGCCTGCCTGGTCCTGGCCTGGTACGCCATTTTCCGGCCCATGCTCATCGCTTCCGGCGGCGATCCATCGCTCGCCACGCTCGGCCTCACGGCCGCCGGCATCGTTTCGTGCACGCTGGGCGTGGTTTGCCTCGGCGTGTGCGTGTGGCGCGATCCGGCACGCTTCTGGATGCTGTCCATCGTGTTCATCGGCGTTATCGGCGCCACCCAGGTTACGGCCTGAGCGGAAGGCAGCCGGCTCAAGGGCCGGCGGTCGCTACCAGGTGCCGGTAATCGCGCGCGGATAGCACGGCCTGGCCGTTGCGCACTTCGAGCACGCCCTTTGCACCAAACGGCAAGGTCCACTTATCGGGGCCGTGCCCAAACGCGAGCCCGCGCAGCATCGGCAGCCCACAGGCCTGGCTGAACCGCTCCAGCGCGTGGTCGATATCGTAGCCATTGTCGTACTCACTGACGCGCTGACCGCCAAGGCCACCCAGCAGGATGGCCTGCTGGTTCTTCAGTACGCCACCGTGCAGTAGCTCGTAGAGCATGCGCTCAATGCGGTAGGCCTGCTCGCCGGTCTCCTCGATGTAGAGGATGCCGCCCCCCACCACCGGCATGTACGGCGTGCCCACCAGGCTACAAAGAGCGGAGAGGTTGCCGCCCCACAGGGTGCCTTCCAGTCGCAGCGGTGGGCTGCCTTCACAACACGACCAACCCACGTCCATGGCAGGGCCTTCCAGCGCGCGCCAGAACTCGCGCCAGGTCGTCTCGCGCAGGTAGCCGCCGCCGAAGTCCTGGACGAGCATGGGGCCGTGCAGGCTGCCCACGCCGCAGCGGGCGAGCATGGCGCACTGGATCACGGTGAAATCGCCATGCCCCACCAGCACGCAACGCCCATCGGCGAAGCGAGCCTTCAGGCCCTCATAATCGAGGCGATCGAGCAGCGCGATGGCACCGTAGCCACCGCAGATCGCCATGGCGACATCGGGCAGTGGGTGATCGGGATCGGCCAGGCGGTTGATGTCGTCGGCCCGCTCGGCGTCACTGCCAGCAAAGCGCAGGGCCACCCGATCCACCACGTTGCCGCCGTGCACCGTGTGCCCGGCGGCTTGTAGTCGTTCGATGGCGCGCTGGCAGGCGGCACGATCCTCGGCGTAACCAGACGGAGCTAAAAGGCGGATATCAAGTCGTTTCGGCATGTGATGCAAGCTTGGACTTGCCATACCAATACCGCTACGCCCGGAGAAAGGCAACCGGAAGTTGGCTGCACCGCGATTCACGGCCGGCCCGCCCATCACAGGCCCCGGCGCCCAAAAGAAAAACGCGCCGCTCGCGCGGCGCGTAAAAACGAGGAGACATCTTGACGTTTCACGGTTCCAGCCCTTCCCCTGTCGTGCGCATCCCGGCACTCGAGGGTTATTAGAAAGGCACTGGCCCCGGTGAGCTGTTCAATTGTGGCAGGCCGCTACGCCGAAACGGCATGAGGGCGCTACCGCCTTCAGATGTCGTCGATCTCCTCCATCGCCAGATCATCGGGCACGCTGCGGGTGAGCGTCTCACGCGGCTGCTCGCCGAACACGCTGCGATATTTCTCAGCAAACCGCGAGAGATCCCACATGCCACAGCTCAGTGCCACGGATTTGACCGAGCGGCGCCCCGCCTCGGCGGTGACAAGGCTGCGGTGCGCCGTGCACAGGCGCAGCATGGCCAGGTACCGGTTCGGCGGGATGCCCAGCAGGTCGTCAAAGGCATAACGCAAGCCACGTTCGCTGGCACCCGCCGCCTGGCACAGCTCCTGCGAATAAATATCTCGTCGCAGGTTGGCACGCATGAAGCGTTCTGCTCGGCGCATGACCTGGTAGTGCGCACGACGCCCACGCGAGGCGACCGGGCGATCTTCCGATGAGGACGACAGCGCGACGCGAATGTGTTCGTCGAGCAGATCCTCGATAGGCGCGAAGCCATCATCCTCGCCATCGCGTACCCGATCACGGATCTGTCGCCACGCACGCTTGAGCGGCTCGGACGTCACGGCAAACAGGCGAAGGCGCTGCGCGGCCATGTCGACATCGGCGTGATCCGATGCCATGAAGCGCGAGCGGAAACGCGCATAAGGCGCGACCACCAGCGTGAAACGCGCACCACGCTCGAACATAAAGTCGGTCGGCGTGCCACGCAGCAGCGTCACGGCCATCTCCGACTCGATGCCAACGCCCTGGCACCAGCTGCGCTCACCTGCTTCATGCATGTAGATGAGCATGCAAGCGTCGTCAGGGACCGTGAGCGAACCACGGACGTCAAAATCGAGATGAGCGGTGAAATACGACACACCGTCATGGGTTCGGGACGCGACGGCGGCGCGCGGTCGCGCGGGGCTCAGCGTCAACAGATCGACCTCGCATACGCCCATGGCGGCGCCTAACGTGACGAGGTCGAAATCCTCCAGTCCTTGCACGTCGATGGGGCGCGTCATGCCTGCCCCTCCTGCATCCTGTGGTTGATGTGAGCGGCACCCCTCATGCCGCCGCCTACGGTAGATCCACTCCACTGTCCCATACGCACCCCCGCGTTGATCCAGGCAGGCCCGACGCCTGCACGTTACTCCTTGGGCACAGTGGCCACCCTACGAAAAGGATGACCCCCTGGCGCTATAACTAACTGTGTATGCGAGAAAATGCCAGCAGTTTGTGAATGTGCCGAATTAGCTTAGGGGTCGCTGGAAACATTTGATGAATCTGGCAAAAGCGCCGCTTGTGCGAGCCCAGAAACGACGCCCAGGGACGGATCGCCATGCACCACGGGGATCCCGGGGAAGCTGGCAGCGACCCTGTCGCGCACCTGCGGCGAGCGCGACGTACCGCCGGTGAGGAAGATGCTGGCCGGGGCATCCGCAATATCCCCATGGGCTTCCGCAAGAAGTCGCGCCATGCGGTCAAGGAAATCCTCGGAGGCCGCGTGGAAGTCGCCACTCTCCGCGTGAATAGCGAGGCCCGACTCGATGAAATCGAGCTCGGCGGTCACGCGATCCGCACTGGAAAGCTCGATTTTCATGCGCTCGGCCTGCTGGTTCAGGCGCGTGGTCGCTCCCGTCCCCTGCAACGCACGCAAGCGCGATGCGAACGGCTCATCCACGCGGCGGTAATCCTGCTTACGGAATTCGCGCTGCTTGGGCAGGTTGTGCACGCTGGCCGCCTCCACGAAGTGGTGCACGGGCACGCCCGACACATCCTTGCCAAAGAACGGCATGAGGCTGTGCAGGCTCATGCCCACATCCAGGTCGGTACCGCCGCGAGGGAGACCCCAGCTGCGGTGCATGACAGGCAGTTCGCCGGCGCCCAATTCGGCATAGGCGACATCGGTGGTACCGCCGCCGATATCGACAATGAGCGCGCGCTGCCGATCCGCGAGCGAAAGGTGGTAGTGCATGGCGGCTGCGGCCGGCTCCTCCAGGAACGAGACCGCATCAAAACCGGCAATACCTGCCGCCTCACGAAGGATGCCCAGCGCCTGCTCACCACCCGCCGGCCCCATGGAGCTACGGAATTCCACCGGGCGGCCAATCACCGCTTCACGCACCGGCGTACCAAACTGGCGCGTGGCGGTGAGGCGCACGTGTTCCAGGATGTGCGCGGCGATGCTCACGATCGTCTTGCGTACGCGGGGGTCCAGCTTGTAACCAAACATCGACTTGGGCGACTCGATCAGGTTACCCGTACCCTCTTCCAGGTACGCCTCCACCGCTGCCTCGCCAAACAACGCATCCTGGAAGCTCGCCACGGCGGACGAGGCCGCCTCGCGCACGCGCTCCTCCATCCACTGCCGGCGCACCACGCGGATCGCATCGCGGCGCACGTCACCCTCGGATCGCGGGGAGCGGCCGGTGCGGCGTTCGTCGGCACGGGTGGCGCGCATGATCGTGTCCACCTGCGCCTCCAGCGCCGGGGTCAGCACGAAGTCGTCGAAGTCGGGCACCACCTCCGGAAAGAAGACGGCGGTGCGGAACTGGCGCTCCTCGCCAAACCGGACAAGCTGCAGCTGGCCATCCACGACGGCCGCTGCGGCGGAGTAGCTGGTTCCGAAGTCGATGCCGATACGCATGGAGTGGCCTTTCCGAACGGGGAAAACCGTCCATTATGACCTGCCCGCGTATCAGGCGACAGCGGGACGGTTGCGGCTACACTCGGGTTCCGAGCCACGAACGCCATAGGGAATCCCCGACCGATGCGCCGAATCGCCCTCGCCTGCCTGTCCGCCCTGGCCCTGGCCGCCTGCGGGAACCACGACCAGGACAAGAACGCCCCGGCGGCCGCTTCCACGGCCCCCGCCCGGCCAAGCACGGCGCCGCCGCCGCCCTTGCCCGCCGTTGCCAATGAGAAGCACGACTTCACCCCTGAAATTACGGCGGGTGATTTCGCGGCCCACCTGCGGGTCATCTCCTCGGATGAGTACGATGGCCGCAAGCCCGGCACCCTGGGTGAGCGCCTGACGACGAACTACATCATCGAGCAGTTCAAACGCATGGGCCTGGCGCCCGGCAACAAGGGCGAATGGGTACAGACGGTGCCGGCGGTATCCACCGAACTTACCGGGCAGGGCAGCTTGAAGCTCGATGTCGCCGAAGGCGGCGGCACGGAGTCGTTTGCGTTCGGCAACGACATGGTCGTGGGCACCTTGCAGGCCAAGGCCGATGTGTCGCTGAAGGACTCGGACATCGTGTTCGTCGGCTACGGCGTGAACGCGCCGGAATCGCAGTGGAATGATTTCGACGGCGTGGATGTGAAGGGCAAAACCCTCATCGTCCTGGTCAACGACCCGGGCTGGAGCGCCAACGATCCCAGGCTGTTCAAGGGTCGCGAGATGACCTACTACGGGCGCTGGACCTACAAGTACGAGGAAGCCGCCCGCCAGGGCGCGGCCGCGGTGTTCATCGTGCACCAGACGGAGCCGGCGGCGTACGGCTGGAACGTGGTGCGCAGCGGCTGGACCACGCCGCGCCTTGACCTGCCCGAAAGCGAAGACCCTGCGCCGCGGCTGCCCGTCGCTGGCTGGCTCACGCATGAATCCGCCCAGCGCCTGTTCGCCAAGGCCGGCAAGAACTTCGACGACCTCGCCAAACAAGCCGATGTGCGTGGCTTCAAGGCCGTGCCGCTCGACGCCAAGGCCAATATCGACCTGCACAGCAATATCACCCATTCGCTGAGCAACAACGTGATCGGCATGGTGAAAGGCACGGAAAAGCCCGACGAGGCCGTCGTGTACACCGCGCACTGGGATCACCTGGGCCACGACCCCAACCTGAAGGGCCACCCGATCTACAACGGCGCGATCGACAACGGCACAGGTATTGCCGCCTTGCTGGAAATCGCGGGCAAGTTCGCGCAGGAAAAGCCGAAGCGATCGGTCGTGTTCGCCGCGGTGACCATGGAGGAATCGGGCCTGCTGGGCTCGAAATACTACGTGGCGCACCCGCCGTTCCCGCTCAACAAGACGGTGGCGGATATCAACATGGATGCGCTCGCGATCACGGGGCCGACCAGGGACATGAAAGTCACCGGCCTCGGCCAGGGCACGCTGGAGGACACGCTGGCGGAGGCACTGAAGGCCGATGGGCGCGTGGTGAGCGGCGACGATACGCCCGAGAAAGGTGGCTACTTCCGCTCCGATCACTTCAACTTCGCCAAGGCCGGCGTTCCGGCACTGGCCTCTGGCGGCGGGATCGACATGGTGACCGGCGGCAAGGCCGCGGGCCGCGCTGCCGCCGAGGATTACAACAAGAACCGCTACCACCAGCCCACCGACGTGTACGACCTGCGCTGGGATTTCACCGGCGTCATGCAGAACGTGATGGCGTACTACAAGGTGGGCGACAAGCTGGCCAACAGCGACGAATGGCCCACATGGAAGGATGGCAGCGAGTTCAAGGCAATCCGCGAAAAATCCCTAAAAAAATAATGTAGGAGCGCGCTTGCGCGCGATGGGTGCTTGATGCGATCCGTCATCGCGCGCGAGCGCGCTCCTACAAAAAGCAGGCCGCCGCTCAGTAATTCACCTGCAGCTGCACGCGCACCAGCTTCCCATCGATCCGCTTGTACGGCGCCGCACTCACATCCGTCCGGCGCATGTTGGCGAACGCCACCGCAAGTTCGATCGCGCTGCTCGGCTGCCACTCCACGCCGGCCTCCAGCTCATCCACTTCCATCTTCGGCGCGTTCGTATCGAACTTGGCCGCGCCACGGTAGGTCTGCCACTTCGCGTAAGGGATCATCGAGCCGAACCCGCCATCGAACTTGTACATGAGCTGCGCATAGCCGCCACGTAGCGCCTTGGTGCGGATGATCCGGCGGGCGACATCGAGTTCCGGGCCCTTGCCCACGGTCCACTCCGCCTGGAAGCCGAACGGCTGCGGGTAATACACGACATGCGCCGCGACGCGGCGATCGGTGGAACCTTCCTCCGGCGCATCCACGCGCGGGGTGAAGGTTGCCCCGTTGATCGTCGCCGAACCCGTGCTGACGACGTAGCGCCCCGTGTAGGCATCCGCACCGACCTCAAGGTACTGGCCGTTTGCAAACTTGAACGGGTACGAGAAGTGCACGACGGTGTGGAGTTGGTCATTACGATCCGGACGGTTCGCACCCTGCCCGTTGTAAACGCCGATACCGAACATGCCGTAATCGCCCGAGCCCTTCAGGCCTGACTTCTGCAGGTAGCTGAAGCGCTCCTTGGCGACGGCCGGCGACCAGTAGGCGAACACGCCCAGGTCGCGCTCGTCGCGTACCGCGGAGTTGAGCGCATCGGCGCGATCCAGCGCGATACGGTTCTGGCTGGACTGCAGGTCTTCCCAGCCATAAGGCACCTTCGACTGGCCGGCGCGGATGCGCCAGGTCTTTTCCTTATCCAGCCACAGGTCGGCATACGCATCGCGCAGCTGGGCGAAATTGGTGGTGCTGGAGCCGGTTGGCGTGCTGGCCAGGTCGGGCTGTATGTAGATCGACATCTTGTCGGTCACGTCGCCGCTGATCACGACGCGGGCACGGCGGATGCCAAAGCCCTGGTCGCGGCCAATGAAACGATCGCCCGGGGACTTCAGGTCCTTGGCGCCATCATCCAGGCCTTGGTTGTAGCGCATCTGGACGTAGCCGCGGATGGCGAGCTTCTCGTACCAGGCCTTGGGCGCGGACGACGCCGGTTTACCCGAGACCACCGTCGTTGCCACCGGGCTCCCAGGGTTAGCCGAGCTCGTCGCCGCCGAGGGCGCGGCCGCCACGCTGGCAGCAGGCGTCTGCGCCATGGGTGCCGCCGTTTCGTCCGCGGCCTGCACGAACTTGCCGAGGCGCTGCCGGCCCGGCCCGGGCTCCGCAAAGATCTGCCGGGTGGCGGTATCCACGTACAGCTCGATCGCAGCCTGTGGCGCTCCCTCGGCGGCCGCGGTGCCGCACATCGTCCAGAAGGCGGCGGCCAGGGGGATTCTTCTCATGTGAAGCTGCTCCGAATGGTTTGAGAAAATACTCAAACGTCGGCGATACCGACGTCATCTGTCGGCATCGTGTTCGCAGGCCGAACCGGGCGGCACGTTACGCAGGCCCTGTTGCACTTCCATGACATCGCAAGAAACTACAAATGATTTGCCGCGTTACGCAAAAGCAACACTTCCGTCATGACCGTGTCACGGGGATAATTTGCGAAGCTCGGACCTCGCCAGGGGATTTGGCACCGTACGAACGGTTCGTACGTTGGCGAGGTTCGGTTTCCATCCCAGTACCCCCACCAGGCGGAAAACCTAACCATGTCCCATGCCAGCACGCGCCGCATGCCGCGTCGTCTCGCCATTGCCCTGAGCATCGCCACCGTCCTTTCGGCCGGCTCCGCGTTCGCCCAGGACAGTGCCCAGGCGCCTTCTCCCGCGAACAAAACCAAAACGGCGACACTCGAAACCGTCACCGTTACCGCTGAAAAGCGTACGGAAGACCTGCAGAAGGTGCCTATCTCCATGACCGTCGTGACGGCGGAGAAGCTGGAATCCTTCGGCCAGGCCGGCGACGGCGTGCTGCAGCTCGCCTCGCGCGCGCCCAGCGTGTACGCCGAAACCTCGTACGGCCGCGAATTCCCGCGCTTCTACATCCGCGGCCTCGGCAACAGCGACTTCGATCTCAACGCGTCGCAGCCGGTCTCGATGGTGTACGACGATATCGTGCAGGAAAACCCGATCCTGAAGGGCTTCCCGCTATTCGATCTTGAGCAGGTGGAAGTGCTGCGCGGCCCGCAGGGCACGCTGTTCGGCCGTAACTCGCCGGCCGGCGTGATCAAGTTCGAATCGCGCAAGCCCACGCAGGAAACCGAGGGTTATGCGCGCGTGTCGTACGGCTCGTACGGCACCGCCAACGCCGAAGCGGCACTTGGCGGCAAACTTTCCAGCAGCTGGTCGGGCCGCGTCTCCGCACTCGCGCAGCACCGCGACGGCTGGATCGATAACGACTACAAGGGCAAGAAGGACGACCTGGGCGGCTACAACGATCGCGCCGTGCGCCTGCAGGCCCTGTACAAGGCCACGGAAGATTTCGACGCGCTGATCAACGTGCACGCCCGCTGGCTCGATGGCAGCGCCATGGTCAACCGCGCGGACTCGATCACGCTGGGCGGCAACCAGTTCGTGCCGGGTTTCGATCGTGATTCGGTCTCGCAGGATGGCAACAACAAGCAGCACCTGTTCACCTGGGGCAGCAACCTGCACCTGAACTGGCACTTCGGCGACCTCAACTTCACGTCCATCACGGGCCTGGAGCGCGCCACCACGTACAGCCTGGGCGACGTCGACGGCGGCTACGATGCCTCCGAGACGCCGGCCAAGCCAAGCTATACCGACCGCACCACCCCGTTCTACTCCGAGACCGCCGACGCGCTGCCGAAGGATCGCCAGATCACCCAGGAATTCCGCCTGTCGAACGATACGTCGGAGCGCCTGAAGTGGCAGGTGGGTACCTACTACTTCGATGAAGACATCGCGATCACCAACTTCTCGTACGACACGCTGAACAACCACGTGCTCAACGGCTGGGTGGACCAGAGCCAGCGCACGAAGGCTTACGCCCTGTTCGGCTCGGCCGATTACAACGTCACCGACACGTTCGACGTGCGTGCCGGTGCACGCTGGTCGCACGATAAGCGTGATTTCAAGGCGGAACGCTTCCTTGGCTTCACCGGCCCGGTGGGCCCGCTCACGTCCGATCCGACCGACTCGCGCTGGAGCGGCGACCTGACGGGCACGTGGCAGCTTTCGAAGAACTCGAACGTATACGGCCGCATCGCCAACGGTTTCCGCGCGCCCAGCGTGCAGGGCCGCATCAACTTCGCCAACAGCATCTCCACGGCGAAGCCGGAGACGATCACGTCGTATGAGATCGGCTACAAGTCGACCTCGGATGACAACAAGATCCGTTTCAACGCGGATGTGTACAAGTACAACATGCACAACCAGCAGCTCACCGCGGTGGGTGGTGCGACCAACGTCACGCAGCTGATCAATGCGAAGAAGACGGAAGGCTACGGCGCCGAGTTCGATCTCGAAGCGTACCTGACCCCGAACTTCTACATGACGGCTGGCGGCAGCTATAACCACACCGAGCTGAAGGACCGCGACCTGGCCGTGGCACCTTGCGGTGGTGGCTGCACGGTGATCGATCCGCTGAACGCCTCGGGCAACGCACTGATCAACGGCAACCCGCTGCCGAACGCGCCGAAGTGGATTGGCACCTGGACGGCGCGCTACGGCATCCCGTACGGCGAGAGCGGCGAGTTCTTCGTGTACACGGACTGGAACTACCGCAGCGAAGTGAATTTCTTCCTGTACGACTCGGAAGAGTTCAAGAGCAAGCCGTTCCTGGAAGGCGGCCTGCGCGTGGGCTACAACTGGGACTTCGGCAAGCGTGAGGTGGCGCTGTATGGCCGCAACATCACGAACAAGAAGGTGATCACGGGCGGTATCGATTTCAACAACCGCACCGCGTTCGTGAACGACCCACGCATCATCGGCGTTGAGTTCCGCGCGGAGCTGTAATCCAGCTCAATGAGTCACCCCGAAAAGGCCGCGAGCGATCGCGGCCTTTTCTGTTGCGGGCTCGCCTGCAGCCTCGCACTGTTGAACCGATTCAGTAGCGCGAAGCCGAAGGCGAGCCACCAGACAGGCAATGTTCCGGCAACCTCGCGCGCCGCTAAATCACCACCCCTTGCAACCTTTTCACGCATGCGTGCATCCGATGACGTGCCCGGCTAGCTACCGCACTAGCGCACCCCTCAGCCCGGCATAGGCCATAAGTCATATGGAAATCCACGAGATTTTCCTTGACCCCTCGAAATCTGGTGTTATAGTTCACTACAACACCGGTCACCCAGACCACTACTGGAGAGAGCACCATGAAAACCGCAACCAACAACCTGAACGTCGTTGCCCTGGCCGCCTCTGTCGCCATCGCCGTCGCCGCCCTGGCTGGCTTCCACAGCACCTCCGTCGCCGTCGCACCGCTCACTGAGATCAACGGCGCCCACGTCACCAACCTGGCCCCGGTCGTCGTCTACGCCGACACCAATAACAGCCTGGCTTCCCTGTAACCCACGCACTACGCAGCACGTCATCGGAGTTGGAGTAATCCCATGAAAGCGCCGAACCTCATCGCACTGACCGCTTCTATCCTGATCGCCGGCACCAGCGTGTTCGCCCTGCGCTCCTTCGATGACCGCGCTGCCGACATGGTCGCCGCACCACGCTTCGTCAACGGCGTGCGCGTGGTTGACCTCCCCGCCCTCGAGGTGCGGCCCACCGACGCCGATGTGCGCGAAGCCGCCCTCCTGAGCGAGGCCACCCTGGATTCAGCTGCTGCCGCACTTCGGCGTAGCGCGGAAGACCGCGCCGCCGCCCTGATCAGCGCGCAACTCGCCATGCCCTACTATTCGTTTGGCAATGCACTGAGCCACACGGCGAAGGAATAACGTACATGTCCATCACCTGGAACGACAGCGTCCCGATTTACCGCCAACTCCGCGAACGCGTGGTGGCGATGATCCTGGACGGCGCCTTGAATGAAGGCGACCCGCTGCCGTCGGTGCGCCAGGTCGCGGGAGATTTTCAGATCAACCCGCTGACGGTTTCCAAGGCGTACCAGGAGCTGGTCGACGAACAACTGGTTGAGAAACGGAGGGGTCTTGGCATGTTCGTGATCGATGGAGCGCGCGATGCGCTGCTCAAAAGTGAAAGGGAGCGCTTTTTGCGCGAAGAGTGGCCGGCCTTGTTCGCCCGCCTGCAGCGCATGGGCCTCGACCTGAAAACCCTTATGCGTGAAGCCCCGGGCTCCACGGAGGACCTGTCATGACCGCGGTCGTCACCGCCAATGGCCTGACCAAGCGCTTCAAGAATTCCGTGGCGCTGGATGGCGCCACCTTCCAGATCGAATCCGGCCGCATCGTGGGCCTGATCGGCCCCAACGGTGCCGGCAAGACCACCGCACTGAAAGCGATCCTGGGCCTCACCACCTTTGATGGCCACCTGAGCGTACTGGGCCTGGACCCGCGCAAGGATCGCGACAAGCTGATGGAACAGGTGTGCTTCATCGCCGATGTGGCGGTGCTGCCCCGCTGGCTTAAGGTGCGCGATGCGGTGGATTTCGTCGCCAACACCCACCCCCGCTTCGACCGCGCCAAGTGCGACGCCTTCCTGGCCCGCACCAAGCTGCAGCCGCAGCAGAAGGTGAAGCAGCTTTCCAAGGGCATGATCGTGCAGCTGCACCTGGCGCTGGTGATGTCGATCGACGCCAAGTTGCTGGTGCTGGATGAGCCGACGCTGGGCCTGGATATCCTCTACCGCAAGCAGTTCTACCAGAGCCTGCTTGAAGATTACTTCGACGAGGAAAAGACCATCCTGGTCACCACGCACCAGGTCGAAGAGATCGAGCACATCCTCACCGACCTGATGTTCATCCGCGACGGCAAGATCGTGCTGGATACGGACATGGATAGCCTGGGCGAGCGCTTCTCCGAAGTACTCGTCAGCGCGGAACTTGCCGCGGCGGCCCGCCAGCTCAACCCGCTGGATGAGCGCCAGGTGTTCGGCAAGAGCATTTTCCTCTTCGACAACGTCAGCCGCCCGCAGCTTGAAAGCCTGGGCGAGGTGCGGCGCCCGTCGATCGGCGACCTGTTCGTCGCCACCATGAAGGGTACCTACGCATGAAAAGCTTCTACTGGCTGGTGAAGCGCGAGTTCTGGGAACACAAGGGCGGCTTCGTCACCGCACCCATCGTGGCCGGCATCATCGCGCTGGTGCTCAACCTCATGCTCCTGATCACGACCGAAGTGCTCGGCCGGCGCTGGGCAGGCGTGGGCAAGGGCGATAGCTTCCACACCAATTTCGACGGCGCGTTCAACGGCGATAACCTGGTGCAGGCAGGTGCGGTACTGGATATGACGCTGTACGGCGTCACCTTCCTCATCCTGGGCGTCATGGCCATCGTGGTGTTCTTCTACTGCCTGGGCGCCCTGTACGATGACCGCCGCGACCGCAGCATCCTGTTCTGGAAGTCGCTGCCGCTGTCGGATACGAACACCGTCCTGTCAAAGGCCGCGAGTGCGGTAGTGGTTGCCCCGGCAATCGCCGTGGTCACCGGCGTCATCTCCGGCCTGCTCCTGATGGTCGTGGTCGCCATCTTCGCCACGTTCCACGGCGTGCCGGCCTGGCGCCTGCTGATGGAAGCCCATCCGTTCCGCGTGGTCTTCACCCTGCTGCTCCTGCTGCCGCTGTACGCGATCTGGGCCCTGCCCACTCTGGGCTGGCTGATGCTCTGCTCCGCCTGGGCCCGCAGCAAGCCGTTCCTCTGGGCCATTGCCCTCCCGATTGCTGCTGGCATCGTGGTGAGCTGGTTCGGCCTGATGGGCCTGTTCAACCGCGGCAGTGGCTGGTTCTGGGCGAACGTGGTGGGCCGCCTGCTGGGCAGCCTGGTGCCGGGTGGCTGGGTCGGCCAGAACAACGAACTGATCATCATGCACGGCCATGACGATCCGGCCTCGGTGCTGCAGAGCCTGGACCTGGCGTACCACTACAGCGCCCTGGCCAATCCCTCCACCTGGATCGGTGCGATAGCAGGTGTGGCGATGATCGCCGGTGCGATATGGTTCCGCCGCTGGCGCGACGATTCCTGATCGAACCTTGATCGAACCCAACGCGACGGCCTCTTCGGAGGCCGTCGCTACAAGGAGAGGTGTGATGCTGCGTTCGATGCTGCTTGCGGCCGCGATGGCCACCGCCTTCCCCGCCATGGCTGCCGATGATCCGGTGCCAGGCCTCATGAAAGCCGCCGACGTACCAGGCCTTGCGATAGCCGTTATCCGTAACGGGAAAGTGGTTTCGGTGAAAGCGTACGGCTACCGGGACGCCGGGAAGAAGCTGCCGCTCACCACCGATACGGTGATGTACGCGGCCTCGCTGACCAAGGCCGCCTTCACCTATGCGCTCATGGGCCTGGTCGACGACAAGCGACTCGATCTGAACGCAAGCATCGCCAGCGACCTGCCGAAGCCGCTGCCCGACTACGAGAAGTACGCGGACCTGGCCGGCGACGAACGCTGGAAGAGACTGACACCCGCCCTGCTGCTGAGCCACCGCTCCGGCTTTCCCAACTTCCGCTTCTGGCCGCCGGGCAAGGATTTCGACGACAAGGCGCCGCTGAAGTTCTACCAGGAGCCCGGCACGAAATACGGGTACTCCGGCGAAGGCATCAACCTGCTCCAGTTCGTGATCGAGAACGGCAAGGGCATCGATGTGGCGACGCTGATGCAGGACCGCCTGTTCAAGCCGTTCGGCATGACCCGCACCAGCATGAGCTGGCGTGATGACTTTGCCGATAACAACACCATCGGTTACGACATGGATGGCAAGGCCATCCCGCACAAGCAGCGCGGCTCGGCGCGTGCCGCCGGCTCGATGGATACCACGATCCACGACTACGCGAATCTCGTGGCCGCCATGGTCCGCGGTGATGGCCTTTCCAAAACCACCTACGCGACCTGGCTGAAACCCGTGGTTCGCATCCATTCCGTGCAGCAGTTCCCGACCATGGGCGCGCCGGATAGCAACGACAACGATTCGATTTCGCTGGGCTACGCCATGGGCGTGGGGACGTTCGATACACCGCGCGGCCCAGCTTTCTTTAAGGGCGGCCACGATGACGGCACCAACAATGTCTTCGTGTGCCTTGAACGATCGAAGGATTGCGTGCTGATCATGAGCAACTCCTCGCACGCGGAGTCGATCTTTCCTGCCTTGATCAGCGCCACCCTCGGGAAGACCTGCTTTCCGTGGTACTGGGAGGGGTACATCCCGTATGACCAGCCGGGGTTGAAGGGGCAGCCCGTCGTGCCGAACGCGCATCCGGCCTGCCCTCGCTGAGGGCGCGCCTACAACGTTTGGCCAGTTGCGGCGCCCTCGCCACCCCCGTAAAACCGAGCCTTCGCGACCGGAAGCCGCGAAAGGGGGAATCGGGGATCATCGGCGGGGAGAACCACCATGACCGATCCATCGGGGGATGTCGCGCAGCCAACGGTCGCGCAGCACGAGCAAGACGCGCTAGCCGAACGACGCCGCAAGGCGAACGTCGTACAAAACGATCCCTTCGTGGGACTCGCGCTTTCAGGTGGCGGCATCCGTAGTGCGACCTTCTGCCTCGGCGTGCTTCGGTCGCTGGCGCGCAACGGGCTGCTCCACCGCTTTGATTACCTCTCGACCGTCTCCGGCGGAGGCTACGCCGGCTCCGCGCTCGGCAGGCTCTTCAACGCGTCAGCCACGGGCAATGCAGCCGCTGTTGAAGCCGGCGTCGCGCGTGACGACACCTCGTTCCTCTGGTGGTTGCGCAACAACGGCCGATTCCTCGCGCCAGCCGGCACCAAGGACCTGGTGCAGGCCTGGAGCAGCCATTTGCGTGGATTCCTCGCGACGCAGATGGAGATCGCGGTACTGACTCTACTGCTCGCCTGCATTGTCACGCTGCCGCACTTGGCATACGTGACTTGCGCAGCTCCCGACACCGTGGCGCCTTTCGCTTCCAGCATCTGGTGGTGGCTGCTGCCGATTCCCGCGGCGATCGCTGCCATCGCTTGCTATGGCTACTGGTTCCTGGGCCGGACAAGTATCGCCGGCGTACTGACGGCGCTGATCGCGGCCGTCGTAGCGGCCACCCTGGCGTGGCGCGCGTGGAACGGACTTCACGATGTGGAGCAGTACATGTGGTTCAGCGCCGCGCTACTGCTCGCCCCCGCCCCGATCGCGTGGGTCGCGACGCGAATCAGCGGCGCGCTGCGCCCCGCCGACGCGAATCGCGTGCGCTATACAACGGCGTTCGCCTGGTGCCTG
Organism: Luteibacter sp. 621; assembly: GCF_050435445.1. NCBI lineage: Bacteria > Pseudomonadati > Pseudomonadota > Gammaproteobacteria > Lysobacterales > Rhodanobacteraceae > Luteibacter > Luteibacter sp. 621. The sequence continues at coordinate 95,980 of NZ_JBNDKI010000004.1, forward strand.
AAGCTGCTGGCACTGGTGGCCGTACTTGGCGCGCTTGATATGGCCAGCTGGTACGTGCACGACAAGTTCTCTCCCAGTGCCCAGGTGAATACCGGCTGGCGGCTGGCCACGACCGCTGGCGTCGCCACGGCGGTATTCGCCGTCGTGCGCGCCCTGGCTCCGGCGGCGGGTTCAATGGGAAAGTCAGGCACCAGGCTACCTTGGCTGTTGCTGGCACAGCTGCTTGGACTGGTCATGCTGGCGGTGCTCGCCGTGTTTTGGACCACCGTGTTTCAGTTCCTCGTGTTCCCTGCCGATCAGCGCGGCCTGGACTGGCTACCCAGCGCATGGTCGCGATGGGTCGCCGCGCTCGCCGTGGCGCTGCTGTACCTGGGCTTCAACGGGCGTGCGCTCAGCCAACTCAATCAATCGTCGCTGCATCTGTTCTATCGTTCGCGCCTGGCACGCACTTATGTCGCGGTGGGCAACGGCCCCGTGCCGGGCTCGGCTGGCCCCACGCGGTTCCCTGCGGACGTGCTTACAACAAATACCCGGCCGATCACCGAGGGCATCGCCAAGGTCACCGAGCTGATGCCTGGTGACGACGTGGCGCTTCCCGTCTACACACCGCACCGCTTCGGTGGTCCCATCCACCTCATCAACTGTTGTATCAACCAGACCGTGGATGACCGCACAGGCACGTACAACGCCGACCGCAAGGGCGTATGCGTGACCGTGAGCGCACTGGGCGTGGAGACCGGCACGCACGGGCCGGAGGCATCCGCCGCAGGCACGCTTGCCGGAACGACACTCGCCGAATGGATCGCGATTTCAGGTGCCGCCGTAAGTTCGGGCATGGGCTCCAATACGCGCCCTGGTGTGGCAGCCCTCCTGTTTCTCAGCGGCCTGCGCCTTGGTTATTGGCAGCGCAACCTCGATAACCCCAACCCGCCACCGCGACGCCACCGGCTGGTGCCCAAATACACCGCCATGCTGCGTGAAATGCTTGCCCGCTTCCCCGGCCTGCGCAGCCCCTACTGGTACCTCACCGATGGCGGCCACTTCGATAACACGGGGGTCTACCCCCTGTTGAAGCGGGAGCTGCCACTCATCGTGCTGGTGGATTGCGGTGCCGATCCGGACTACCAGTTCGCCGATGTCGAGAATCTGGTTCGCAAAGCGCGTATCGATTACGACGCGGGCATCGCCTTCGTGGACCCAACGCAACTGGCGGCCATACCTGGCACACCCGCGTTCGGCACGCCCGATTCGATTTCCGCCGATCCGGGCGCCGCGCATCTGCTCCTTGCTCGCATCTGCTATGCGAGTGGCGCCCGCGGCACATTGCTGATCATCAAGCCGAGGCTTCAGGAGAGCATGTCGCTCGATATCGCAGGCTATGCCGATCGCGACCCCACCTTTCCGCAGCAAAGCACCGCACAACAGTTCTTCAGCGAATCGCAGTGGGAGAGTTACTGCCAGTTGGGCCGTACACTGGGCGATGCCGTGTCGGCCAACGTCCTGACGAGCGCCGCAACGTGGGCGTGGGCGACACCAGTGATCGGCACGCAATCGACGGGCCTCTCCCCCACGCCAGCGCCAGAGCCTCGCCAGCGCGCCGCGCGTGTGGCGACCACCGTAGGCACCTCGATCGGCGTCGGCGCACTGCTTACCGCGCTGGTCGCCGGTTGGCAGACACTGGACGATGAGCGTCAGCAGCAGGCCGCACTGCGCACGGCGGCGATCGCGCAGACGACAAAGGTCAGCGGCGAGGTGTATGACATCGGCGATACGCTGGCGAAGGGTGGCGCATTCGACAGCAAGCTGCGCAAGAGCATCGACACCCTGGTGGCCGATTTATCCGCGCTATCCATGAGCGATGATCTGCGCAATCGTGTCGGCACATTGGTGGACCCCTTGTCGCAGGCATGCAAGCGCACCGTGGATAGCCGCGATGCCGACACCTGCGGCGATTCACTGATGTCTCTCAACAACCAGTTGGATCCACCCGATAGTGCGTGGACGCTCGCGATGAGCAGCTACGACCGCTGGCGCGACCAACACGCACAGGCCGCACCACCGCCGATGTCGAGTTCCCCAGGCAACGTCACCGCCGTGACCGAACCAGAAACGGGCAGCGCAGCACCACCATCCATGGCAGCGCCTGAGGCCATGCCGGCGCCAGCGCAAACCGTCATCGTGGCAACGGGGTCGCACGATACGTACGCCGAGGCGGCTCCACCCCCACCACCGCCTCCGCCGCCCCAGGCAGCGCCCCCGCCGCCGCCGTCAGCGGAAACCACTCAGCCCGTCGACAGTACGGCACTCGCCAGCCGGGTGACTGATCAATGCGCCGCATCCGGCCAGCCCTTTACCCTGTATACGCAGGTGTACGACGAAAACACCCGCATCCTTGCGAGCACAGCCCTTGCGAAGGTACGTGCCATGGGCGTCGTCGTGCCGGGCATCGAGAATGTCAGCGCGACGGCGGCAAGCAAGGGCCGCGCGGCACCGTACGAGTGGAGGACGGCCACGGTTCTCTATCCGCCGGAAGGTGCCGCTTGCGCCACGGCCCTGGTGGCATGGGCCAACGCCGCCGTGCCGGCTCTGAAGAACGTGCCGGCACGCGCGGTACCCATGCGCGCCGGCGTCGGCAGGCCTAGCGTGCTGGAGTTGTGGCTGCCGCGAAGCCGCTGATGGGGCGGCGCTTAGCCTCCGCCACCACCGCCCCCATGGATCCCGCCCTTGGTCAGCGCGGCGGGATCCAGCAACTTCGACAGCTCCGCCTTTGACAGGCCAGTGGTCTCCAGCGCCACCTCCATGATCGGCCGCTTCTCCTTGTAGGCCTGCTTGGCAGTGGCTGCGCCCTTCTCATACCCGATCACCGGGTTGAGCGCGGTAACGAGGATCGGGTTCTTGTCGAGCGCTTCGCGAACGTGCTCTTCGTTGACCTTGAAGCCGGCGATCGCCTTATCCGCCAGCAGCGTGGTGACGTTGGCGAGGATCTCGATCGACTGCAGCAGGTTGTAGGCGATGACCGGCAGCATGACGTTGAGTTGGAAGTTGCCCGACTGGCCAGCGATGGCGATGGTGGCGTCGTTGCCGATCACCTGCGCGGCGACCATGGCGGCGGCCTCCGGAATCACCGGGTTGACCTTGCCCGGCATGATCGACGAGCCCGGCTGCAGTGCCGGCAGTTCGATTTCGCCGAGGCCGGCGAGCGGGCCGGAGTTCATCCAGCGCAGGTCATTGGCGATCTTCATCACCGCCACGGCGAGCGCGCGGAGCTGGCCGGAGAGTTCAACCGGCGCATCCTGCGCGGCCATGCCAGAGAAGTAGTTATCCGAGGATTCGAACTTCACGCCGGTGAGCTTGCCCAGCTCGGTGGCGACGGCCGGACCGAACTTCGGATCGGCGTTGATGCCGGTGCCGACGGCGCTACCGCCCTGCGGCAGGCGGCGAGTGCGCTTGAGCGTGTCCCCAATGCGTTCCTCGGCATCGCGGATCTGCGCGGACCAGCCGGAGAGTTCCTGCCCAAAGGTGATCGGCATCGCATCCATCAGGTGGGTGCGGCCGGTTTTCACCACCTTCTTCAGTTCCTTGGCGCGGACATCGATCGTCTTGCGCAGGTGCTTCAGGGCGGGCAGCAGCTTTTCGCTGGTCGCGAGGGTGGCACTGACCAGGATCGCCGTGGGGATCACATCGTTGGAGCTCTGGCCCGCGTTGACGTGGTCGTTAGGGTGCACCTTGGCGCCTGCGGCCTCGGCGAGGTGGGCAATCACCTCATTGGCATTCATGTTGGAGCTGGTGCCCGAGCCGGTCTGGAACACGTCGATCGGGAAGTGCTCATCGACCTCGCCCGCGGCGACCTTGTCGGCGGCGGCACGAATGGCCTTGGCGGTGGCCTTGTCGAGCTGGCCGAGCTTGACGTTGGCCTCGGCGGCCGCGGCCTTGACCAGGCCCAGGGCCCGGATGAACTCACGCGGCATGCTGAGGCCGGAGACCGGGAAGTTATCCACGGCCCGCTGGGTCTGGGCCCCGTAGAGGGCTTTGGCGGGCACCTTCAACTCGCCCATGCTGTCGCGTTCGGTACGAAAACGGGTCGTCATTGCGGGGGATCCAGGTTGTAGGGAACCTGCTAACGATAGACCTATTGGGTTTTAGGCGTCACCGCTTCGTCAGCCTATCGCGCGCAAGCGCGCCCCTACATGGGCTCTGCGCGGACCCTGTAGGAGCGCGCTTTCGCGCGATCCGGCCGCAGGGCGGCCGCCCGGGTATAATCGGCGGCTGCCCCGTTTCTCGCTTCCAGGACCCCACCCATGTCCCACGCCACGCTGACCGCCCTTTCGCCGCTGGATGGCCGCTACGCCTCCAAGTCGGGTTCGCTGCGCCCCATCTTCAGCGAGTTCGGCCTGATGCACCGCCGCGTCCACGTGGAGATCCACTGGCTGCTGGCCCTGGCCCGCCACCCGGGCATCGTGGAGCTGCCGGCGTTCCCGGCCGATTCGGTGGCCCGCCTGGAAGCCATCGCCAACGACTTCTCGGTCGATGACGGCGAGCGGATCAAGGCGATCGAAGCCACGACGAACCACGACGTGAAGGCCGTCGAGTACTTCATCAAGGAAAAGATCGGCAACGATCCGGCCCTGGCCCAGGCCAAGGAGTTCGTGCACTTTGCCTGCACCAGCGAAGACATCAACAACCTGGCCTACTCGCTGATGCTGCGCGATGCACGCGAAACCGTGCTGCTGCCGTCGCTCGACCAGGTGATCGCCAAGCTGCGCGGCATGTCGCACGAGTTCGCCGGCCTGTCGCTGCTCTCGCGCACGCACGGCCAGACCGCCTCGCCCAGCACCATGGGCAAGGAACTCGCCAACGTGGTCGCGCGCCTGGAGCGCCAGCGCAAGCAGCTGGTTGCCATCGAGATCCCGGGCAAGATCAACGGTGCCGTCGGCAACTACAACGCGCACGTCATCTCCTACCCGGCGGTCGACTGGCCGGTGCTGGCCTCGGGCTTCGTCGAAGGCCTCGGCCTCACGTTCAACCCGTACACCACGCAGATCGAACCGCACGACGGCATCGCCGAGTTCGCCGATGTGCTGCGCCGTATCAACATCATCCTGATCGACCTGGCCCGTGATATCTGGGGCTACATCTCGCTGGGCTATTTCCGCCAGGCGCTGAAGGCGGGCGAAGTCGGCTCCTCGACCATGCCGCACAAGGTCAACCCGATCGATTTTGAGAACGCGGAAGGCAACTTCGGGCTCGCCAATGCCCTGCTCGGCCATTTCGCCGAGAAGCTGCCGATCAGCCGCTGGCAGCGTGACCTCACCGATTCCACCGTGCTGCGCGCCCTGGGCACCGCTTTCGGCCATTCGCTGGTCGCGCTGGAATCGCTGATGAAGGGCCTGGGCAAGCTCAACGTCAACGCCGAGCGCATCGCCGCCGACCTCGATAACAGCTGGGAAGTGCTGGCCGAAGCCGTGCAGACCGTCATGCGCCGTTACGGCCTGCCGGAACCGTACGAGCAGCTCAAGGCCCTCACCCGCGGCCAGGGCATTACGAAGGACTCTATGCGCACATTCATCGATGGCCTCGACCTGCCGGCCGACGCCAAGAAGGCGCTGGCCGAGCTCACCCCGGCCACGTACATCGGCCTGGCCGACACGCTCGCCAAGGCGATCTGACGCCGCGCAATACACGCCCGACCAGGGAAGGTTCGCCCCGCTTCCGGGGTTTCATTACAGGGGACACATCACATGCGTGCCATGCATTTTGCGCTTGCCTTTTTCCTGCCGGTGGCGGCCCACGCCACCACCGTGCAGGAGCTGGCCGCCAGCCAGCTTGACCGACTCGGCGCGGCCTGCCCGGATCCAGGGAAGGTCAGCTTCGTCACGAACGCCCTGACCGAACTGAAGGCCGCGACCCACCCCGAGGATTGGCGCATCCTCTTCGCTTTCGAACAGGCAGAGCATGCGGAGTTCGTGCACTCGCCACCGTGCGAAGCCGCGTTGCGGCAGAACACCGTGGATGGCACGGCATTTTTCCTGGAAACCCAACCTGCCGACTCGCGGTGGCTCGATATCGCGCGACAGAAGGAAGCGTCTGCGCTGCTTGATCTGGCAATGACCGGTAATGCGGCGGAAAAGGCACCCCGCCTGGCGAAAGCGGCCGCCCTGCTCCAGACCAACATGGACCAGGAACCGAGCAGAGGGAAGAAAGAGGACATCGCGAAAAGCATGTCGTATTACTTCTCGTCGCACGCATATCTCAACGCGGCGAAGCTGGCCACCCATCCGGACGATGTGGCGTCAATGAACGCCGCCGCGCTGTCGATCGCGCGCGCTGGCATGGCCAACGCCACTGATCCCTCCGAGATCGTCGAGCCTTACGGTATCGCACTGGGTGAAACCGCGCGGCATGCGCCCCAGGACAGCCCCGAGCGGCGTGAGGCTCTCGAAGAGAGCATCAAGGCCTTCTCCACGGTCAGTAGCAAGGACCCCCTCGCCGCTTACAACATCGCCGTGGATCACATTCTCCTGGGCGATCTCGCTGCCGCGAAGGCAGACATCCAGGCCATGGCCGATGGCAAGCGCATCGACGACCAGGTCTGCATCGGCATCATGACCGACCCCGATCTTGCCCCGCTGCGTGATGCGAATCGCGACTGGACCGTGCAACTGGTGCGCGCCCAGTGCAAACCGACCCTGGAACGTCTGAGCCACCGTCCCCTCTGACCAACGACACCCCTTGTAGGAGCGCACTCGCGCGCGATCTGCCGGCAGGCGGCCGGACCGACGCAAGCGCATCGCGCGCGAGCGCGCTCCTACAGGTCATGGAGATGCGGCGTTTGGGTCGCACGCAGCGAGCGCGGGGCGATTACAATCCCGCCCATGGCCATCAAGACCCCCACCCAAAAGCCCCTCCCCATCGAAGTCCGCGGCAGCGCCTCGCAGCCGCTGGGCATGAGCGCCACGCAATTCCTGCGCGATTACTGGCAGAAGCGTCCGCTACTTATCCGCAATGCCTTCCCTGATTTCGAGCCGCCGATCGAGCCCAACGACCTTGCCGGCCTGGCCTGCGAGGAAGGCGTACTGTCCCGCCTGATCATCCACGATGAAAAGCGCGACAAGTGGACGGTGAAAACCGGCCCGCTCACGGAGGCCGAATTCGGCAAAACCCCCAAGCGTGACTGGACCCTGCTGGTCCAGGACGTCGACAAGTGGGACGCCGATGTGGCTGGCCTGCTCGATACCTTCGCCTTCCTGCCCAGCTGGCGGGTGGACGACATCATGATTTCGTACGCCGAGGACGGCGGCGGCGTGGGTGCCCATGTCGACCAGTACGACGTGTTCCTGCTACAGGGCCTGGGCCAGCGCCACTGGGCGATCAGTACCGACCCGGATGCCCCGCTGGATTTCCGCGATGACGTGGAGCTCAAGCAACTGAAGACCTTCGAGCCCACCAACGAGTGGCTGCTGGACCCGGGTGACATGCTGTACCTGCCGCCGGGCGTGCCGCACGACGGCGTGGCGCTGGGCGATTGCATGACCATCTCGGTGGGCATGCGTGCCCCCTCGCAGGCCGAACTCACCGGCGACCTGGCCGATTTCCTGGCCGAGCGCATGCCGGAAGAACTGCGCTACACCGACCCCGACCTGACCCCGGCCAAGCGTGCGGGCGAGATCGATTCGGCCGCGCTGAACCGGCTGCGCCAGGCGCTGCCGTTCGCCGCCGCGCTGGATCGTGACCTGCTGGCCGACTGGTTCGGCCGCTTCATCACCCGCTACCGCAGTGCGCAGGAAGGCGCCCCACCGCCGAAGGCGACCACGGCGGCCGCGCTGGACAAGGCCATCGAGGCCGGCTCGACCTTCGTCCGCCACCCGTTCGCCCGGCTGGCCTGGGTGCGTGGCAAGAAGGACGCCACGCTCTATGTCAGCGGCACCGCCTATGAATGCCCCACCGATCTGGCGGACACCCTCTCCGCCCAACGCGAGCTGACGTTCGATAAGGCCCCCGCAGCCGCCGGCAAGGCGGTACTGCTCGCCCTGGTCAACGATGGCCACCTCGGCATCCGCAAGGGTCGCCGCCGGTGACGGGCCCGGCGGATAGGGCACTCGTGGCGCAGGACCGCGCTGGTCTGGACGCCGCCCATGTCCGCCTTCTCTCGGCTGCCCGCTACCGGGCGTCGATCTACCTGCCGGTCATGGATGCCGGCGTGCTGGAAAGCGACCCCGTGATGACTGAGCTGAGAAGGCTCGCTACCAGTGGCCGCCAGGCCCGCGTGCGCATCCTTACCCATGATGCCAACCGGGCCCATCGCGAAGGCCACCGCCTGGTGGCCCTCGCCCAACGCCTGCCCACGGCGGTAAGCATCCGCGTGCCCACCGACGAGACCCACCTGCGCTACGGCTCGGCCTTCACCACCGACGAGACCAGTGCGTTTCTGTTCAGGCCCGTGGCCCTGCGCTTCGATGCCGAGGGATCCCTCGATGCCCCCGGTGAAACCGGCCGTTTGACCGCGTATTTCGATGAGGTTTGGGAGCGGGCGGAGCCGGCCTGGGAAATCAGACCATTGGGTATTTGATATCTCAGACATACGGCAAAAAGCTTGGCGCGGCGCAATGTCACGGGGCTATACTTAACGAATTCTTTGCCGCGGGCGAGTAATCCCCAACACCCGCGACAGCCCGCCCTTTCCGTGTGTGCCGGTGGTGACGTGAGCGCAAATCTGATTCGCGAGTTTTCCGAAACTTCCCAACTCGCCGGCGGTAACGCCGATTACGTAGAGCAAATCTACGAAGCCTGGCTTTCCGATTCGGGCAGTGTCCCGGCGGAATGGGATGCGTATTTCAAATCGTTCAAGGGCCGCGAGGCCGGTGATGTCGCCCATTCCGGCGCCATCGCCCGCATCGAAGCCGCGCAGAAACAGCGCCGCGGCAACGGCGCCGTCACTGTCGCCGCCCCGGCCGACAACGCCTACGCCCAGAAACAGGCCGGCGTGCTCCGCCTGCTCACGGCCTACCGCTCGCGTGGCCACCTGGCCGCCAAGCTCGATCCCCTCGGCCTGACCGCCCCCGATGTCGACGCGCCGGATCTCGGCCTCGCCTTCCACGGCCTGTCCGATGCCGACCTCAACACCGAATTCGATTGCGGCACGTTCGCCGGTGGCGGCCAGCGCATGGCGCTGCGCGACCTGTGGGCGAAGCTCAAGGCGATCTACACCGGCACCGTCGGCGCCGAGTTCATGTACATCTCCGACTACGACCAGCGCAGCTGGATCTACTCGCGCATGGAAAAGGCCGCCGGCAACCCGGGCCTGGAAAAGGGCGAGAAGGTGCGCGTGCTCGAAGCGCTGACCGCGGCTGAAGGCCTGGAGCGCTACCTGCACACCAAATACGTCGGCCAGAAGCGCTTCTCGCTGGAAGGCGGCGACAGCCTCATCCCCATGGTGGATGACGTGGTCCGCGCCGCCGGCGACAACGGCGTCAAGGAAGTCATCATCGGCATGGCCCACCGCGGCCGCCTGAACGTGCTGGTCAACATCCTGGGCAAGGCCCCGTCGCAGCTGTTCAACGAGTTCGAAGGCAAGTTCGAACACGACGACAGCCCGATCCACACCGGCGACGTGAAGTACCACCTGGGCTTCTCGGCCGATGTCAAAACCCCGAAGGGTGGCGTGCACGTCGCGCTGGCCTTCAACCCGTCGCATCTGGAAATCGTGAACCCCGTGGTCGCCGGCTCCGTGCATGCCCGCCAGGGCCGCCGCCGCGATACCGCGCTGGAGAAGTCGCTCGCGCTGCTGATTCACGGCGACGCCGCCTTCGCGGGCCAGGGCGTCAACATGGAACTCATGCAGATGTCGCAGGCCCGTGGCTTCGCCATCGGCGGCACGCTGCACATGGTGGTGAACAACCAGGTGGGCTTCACCACGTCCAAGCGTGAAGACTCCCGTTCCACCCTGTACTGCACCGACCTGGCCAAGATGGTCAACGCGCCGGTGTTCCACGTGAATGGCGACGATCCGGAAGCCGTTATCCAGGTCACCCGCCTGGCGTACGAGTTCCGCAAGCAGTTCAAGAAGGACGTGGTGATCGACCTCGTTTGCTACCGTCGCCACGGCCACAACGAGGCCGATGAGCCGGCGGCGACGCAGCCGCTCATGTACCAGATCATTCGCAAGCGCCCGACCACGCGCGACCTGTACGCGCAGTCGCTGGTGAAGGGCGGCACCATCGGTGCCGACGACGGCCAGAAGATGCTCGACGATTACCGCGGCCGCCTCGAGAAGGGCGCCTCGCTGATCTCGATCGACGCGAACCCGACCCGCGACATCCCGGTCGACTGGACCCGCTTCGTGGGCAAGTCGCTGTCGATGGACGTGAACACCGGCGTCTCCCGCGAGGTGATGAGCAAGGTGCTCGACACCATCCTCACCCTCCCGTCGGATGTCACCCTGCACGCCCGCGTCGCCAAGATCTACGACGACCGCCGCAAGATGGCCTCGGGCGAACTCCCGGGTGACTGGGGCTTTGCCGAGAACCTTGCCTACGGCACGCTCATCGCCGAAGGCAACGACCTGCGCATCGTGGGCCAGGATGCCGGCCGCGGCACGTTCTTCCACCGCCACGCCGTACTGCACGACCAGAACAGCGACAACACCTACATGCCGCTGGCCAAGGTGCGCGAAGACGCCCGCGTCGACGTGATCGATTCGCTGCTCTCCGAAGAAGCCGTCATGGCCTTCGAGTACGGCGAAGCCACCACCTCGCCGGATCAGCTCACCATCTGGGAAGGCCAGTTCGGCGATTTCGCCAACGGCGCCCAGGTCGTGATCGACCAGTTCATCAGCTCGGGTGAAGCGAAGTGGGACCGCCTGTGCGGCCTCACCCTGCTCCTCCCGCACGGCCAGGAAGGCGCCGGCCCGGAGCACTCCTCCGCCCGCCTCGAGCGCTTCCTGCAGCTGTGCGCGCTGGACAACATGCAGGTCTGCGTGCCGACCACGCCGGCCCAGGCGTTCCACATGATCCGCCGCCAGCAGGTGCGCCCGGTGCGCAAGCCGCTGATCGTCATGACGCCGAAGTCCCTGCTGCGCCACAAGCTGGCCGTGTCCTCGCTGGACGAGTTGGCCAACGGCAAGTTCCAGCTGGTGATCGGCGAGCACCGCGACCTGCAGGCCAAGAAGGTCAAGCGCGTCGTGCTGTGCTCGGGCAAGGTCTATTACGACATGCTCGAAGAGGCCGACAAGAAGGGCATCACCGATGTCGCCATCGTGCGCGTCGAGCAGCTGTACCCGTTCCCGCGTCCGGAAGTGTCGATCGAACTGGAGAAGTATCCTTCCGCCAAGGAAGTGGTCTGGTGCCAGGAAGAGCCGATGAACCAGGGTGCGTGGTTCCAGATCCGTCACCACCTGCAGGCCTGCATCGGGTCGAAGCAGAGCCTGTCCTACGCGGGACGCTCGCGCTCGCCGTCGCCGGCCCCGGGCCATCTCAATACCTACCTCGCCGAACAGGCGGCCCTCGTCGAGCAAGCGCTCGTCGCGCCCGTCGGCACCGATCACGCAGCGGAGTAAGGCAAGCATGTCCATCGAAGTCAAAGTCCCGGTCCTGCCCGAGTCGGTCTCCGACGCGCTCATCGCCACCTGGCACAAGAAGGCCGGTGATGCGGTCAAGCGCGACGAAAACCTGCTGGACCTCGAAACCGACAAGGTCGTGCTGGAAGTCCCGTCGCCGGTCGACGGTGTGCTGAAGGAGATCAAGTTCGAGGAAGGCGCCACCGTCACCTCCAGCCAGGTCATCGCCGTGATCGAGGAAGGCGCTGCCGCTGCAGCCCCCGCCCCGGCCGCCGCTGCCCCGGCCGCTGCCGCCGCTGAAGCCCCCAAGGCTGAGAAGACCGACGCGCCGAAGGGCGTGGACGAGCTCTCGCCGGCCGGCCGCCGCGTGGCCGTGGAAGACAACATCGATCCGTCCAAGGTGGCTGGCACCGGCCGCGATGGCCGCGTGACCAAGGAAGACCTGGTCAACGCCAGCAAGGGCGGCAGCGCCCCTGCCCCGGCCGCCGCCGCTGCGGCCCCGGCTGCCAAGCCCACGCCGGGTTCGCGTCCGGAAGAGCGCGTGCCGATGACCCGCATCCGCACCCGCATCGCCGAGCGCCTGATGCAGTCGAAGAACTCGATCGCGATGCTCACCTCGTTCAACGAAGTGAACCTCGCCGAGGTGGTGAAGCTGCGCAAGGCCCTGGGCGAACAGTTCGAAAAGGCCAACGGCGTGAAGCTGGGCTTCATGAGCTTCTTCGTGAAGGCCGCCACCGAAGCGCTGAAGCGCTACCCGGTGATCAACGCCTCGGTCGATGGTTCGGACATCATCTACCACGGCTACCAGGACATCTCGATCGCCGTCTCCACCGACAAGGGCCTCGTGACCCCGGTGCTGCGCGACGTGCAGGACATGTCGTTCGCCGATGTCGAGAAGGGCATCATCGGTTACGCCAAGAAGGCACGTGACGGCAAGCTGGGCCTGGATGACCTCCAGGGCGGCACCTTCACCATCACCAACGGCGGCACCTTCGGCTCGCTGCTCTCCACCCCCATCGTGAACCCGCCGCAGAGCGCCATCCTGGGCATGCACACGATCAAGGAGCGCCCGATCGTCGAGAACGGCCAGGTCATCGCCGCACCGATGATGTACATCGCCCTCTCCTACGACCATCGCATCATCGATGGCAAGGACGCGGTGCTGTTCCTGGTCGATATCAAGAACCAGCTGGAAAACCCGCAGCGGATGCTGCTCGGCCTCTAAGCGTTAGATAAAAGCAGTCGGATAGACGCCAGATGTGAAGGCGGGAGTCGCGAGGCTCCCGTTTTCATGTTCCGACCCCATATTGGGTGGTAGCCAAACTACCGCCAGCATCATCCGGAGCAAGAGCTATGAGCGACAAGTTCGACGTCATCGTTATCGGTGCCGGCCCCGCGGGCTATGTGGCCGCGATCCGCGCCGCGCAGCTGGGCCTGAAGACCGCCGTGGTCGACGCCTTCGTCGGCAAGGACGGCAAGGCCGCCCTGGGTGGCACCTGCCTCAACGTCGGTTGCATCCCGTCGAAGGCGCTGCTGGATTCGTCCAAGCAGTTCCACAACCTGACGCACAACTTCAAGGATCACGGCATCACTGTCGATAATCCGAAGATCGATATCGACACGTTCATCGGCCGCAAGGACAAGATCGTCAAGCAGTTCACCGGCGGCGTGACGATGCTGTTCAAGGCGAACAAGATCACCTCGTTCTTCGGCAAGGGCAAGCTGCTGAAGGGCAACGAAGTCGAAGTGACCGGCAACGACGGCACGGTGTCCACGATCTCGGCCACCAACGTCATCCTGGCTTCGGGCTCCGTGCCCATCGAGCTGCCGTTTGCCAAGTTCGATGGCAAGCACATCATCGATAACGCGGGCGCGCTCGACCTGACCGCCGTGCCGAAGCGCATGGGCGTGATCGGCGCCGGCGTGATCGGCCTGGAGCTGGGCAGCGTGTGGAAGCGCCTCGGCGCCGAAGTGACCGTGCTCGAAGCCCTGCCGAAGTTCCTGCAGGTCGCCGACCAGGACATCGCCAAGATGGCCGCACGCGAGTTCGCCAAGCAGGGCCTGGATATCAAGGTCAACGCGAAGGTCACCTCGGCCGAAGTGAAGGGCGATGAAGTCCATGTCGGCTACACCGACAAGGACGGCGCCGCGCAGTCGCTCGTGGTCGACAAGCTGCTGGTGGCCGTGGGCCGCCGCGCGTACACCGCCGGCCTGCTGGCTGACGACACTGGCGTGAAGCTGGACGAGCGCGGCCGCATCGTCGTGGACGAGCACAACCACACCGGCGTCGACGGCGTGTGGGCTATTGGTGACGCCGTGCGCGGCCCGATGCTCGCGCACAAGGGCTCCGAGGAAGGCGTGATGGTGGCCGAGCTCATCGCCGGCAAGCCGGGCCACGTCAACCTGGATACCGTGCCGTGGGTCATCTACACCGAGCCGGAAATCGCCTGGGTCGGCAAGACCGAAGAGCAGCTGAAGGAAGAAGGCATCCCCTATAAGACGGGCGCCTTCCCGTTTGCTGCCAACGGTCGCGCCGTGGCCATGAACGAAGGCATCGGCCAGGTGAAGATGATCGCCCACGCCGAAACCGATCGTATCCTCGGCGTGCACATGGTGGGCCCGGTCGTCTCCGAGCTGATCCACGAGTGCGTCGTGGCGATGGAGTTCAAGGGTTCCTCGGAAGACCTGGCCCGCATCGTCCACGCCCACCCGGCGCTGTCGGAAGTGGTGCACGAAGCGGCTCTCTCGGTCGACAAGCGCGCCATCCACAAGGGCAACTAAGCCTGAGTGAACAAAGCCCGCCCTTGCGAGTAGCATGGGCGGGCTTTTTCGTTTCCGGGCCCCGACAGTGCTGTGTCTTTGCCGGACGCGGGAATGCGGTGTCTCTGCCGGCGCCCCCTTGGGATGCGGTGTCTTTGTAGGAGCGCGCTTGCGCGCGATTGGCCTTGCCGCGAGCACCCATCGCGCGCAAGCGCGCTCCTACAAGTACATCGGAGATCAAAACCATGCGCGACATCAAGGCCCTCTGCGTTTACTGCGGCTCCAGCAGCGGCTCGCGGCCCGAATACACCGAAGCGGCAAAAGCCTTCGGCGCCCGCCTGGCGAAGGAAAATATCGCCCTGGTCTACGGCGGTGGCAAGGTCGGCCTGATGGGCACGGTCGCCGATGCCGTGGTGGCCGGCGGCGGCCGCGTCATCGGCGTGATCCCGCGCCAGCTCGTGGAGAAGGAAGTGGCCCACACGGGGCTGTCCGAACTGCATGTGGTCGAGACCATGCACGAGCGCAAGACCCGCATGTACGAACTCTCCGATGCCTTCGTCGCCCTGCCCGGCGGCTTCGGCACCATGGATGAGATGTTCGAAATGCTTACCTGGGCCCAGCTTGGCCTGCACACCTACCCGTGCGCCTTCCTCGATGTGCTGGGCTTCTACAAGGGCCTGGCTGCCAGCATGGACCACATGGTGGCCGAAGGTTTCGTCAAGAAGGTACAGCGCGAGCAGGTATGGTTCGGCGACAGCATCGACGCCGTGTTCGACTGGATGAAAACCTACGAATCCACGTACACGCCCAAGTGGATCACCAAGGAATCGGTATGACCACCATGCAGGCTTTCCGAATCCACAACGACGATAACGGCTACCGCGGCGCCATCGAAACGATGGATACCGATGCCCTCTCCCCTGGCGAGGTGCTGGTCAAGGCCGAATGGTCGTCGGTGAACTACAAGGATGCCCTGGCCGGCACCGGCAAGGGCAAGATCCTCCGCCAGTACCCGCTCAACGGCGGCATCGATGTCGCGGGCACGGTCGTGGCGTCAACCGACCCGGCCTTCCGCGAGGGCGACAAGGTACTGGCCACCGGTAGCGGCCTCTCGGAGACGCGCGATGGCGGCTATGGCGAGTACGTAAAACTACCCGCCGCCCTCACTATCCCGCTGCCCGCCTCGCTCAGCACGCGTGAAGCCATGATCCTCGGCACGGCGGGATTCACCGCCGCCCTCGCCCTGCTGCGCATGCTGGATAACCGGCAGCGCCCGGAGATGGGCCCCATCGCGATCACTGGCGCCACGGGCGGCGTGGGCATGCTGGGTGTCGATATTTTCACGCGCGCCGGTTTTCAGGTGCATGCGGTGAGCGGCAAGCCGGATCACTTCGGGTTCCTGAAACAGATCGGCGCCACCGAATGCATCGATCGCCACCAGTTGGCCTTCAGCGGCAAGCCCATGGATTCGGCCAGATACGGCGGCATGCTCGATAACGTGGGCGGCACCATGCTCGCGGGCTTCCTGCCCCTGATCGCGCCCTACGGCAATGCGGCTATCTGCGGCCTCGCAGGAAGCCCCGAGCTGCCGACCACCGTCATGCCCTTCATCATCCGCGGCGTGAGCGTGCTGGGCGTGGCCTCGGCCGGCACCGCCCGCGATATCCGCGGCGAGGTATGGGAGCGCCTGGCCGGCGACTGGAAACCACGCCACCTGGACGCGATCTGCACGAAGGAAGTGGCACTTCAGGACGTGGCCAGCGTGTTTGACACCATGCTTTCGGGCGGCTCGTTCGGCCGGACCGTGGTCCGTATTGGCGGCTAAGCGCCTGCCAAAGCAGGTTTAGTGCGTTTCACCATTGATACAAGCCTCACGGCCAGTAGAATGGGCCCTCGCCAAAGGCGCAACACGCGACGGTTTATCGTCGCTGAAGTATCGCGGCGGCCCGCTGGAAGGGGCTCGCTTCAAGAGAAAACAATCGGGCATCGCCCGGGGGAAAGTAAATGGCTCGTATCCTGATCGTCGACGATTCGCCGTCGCAGCTCCTGGGCATCAAGCGCATCGTCGAAAAGCTGGGCCATGAGGCACTGACCGCCGAAGACGGCGCCGCCGGCGTCGAAGCCGCCAAGCGCGAGCTGCCCGACCTGATCCTGATGGACGTGGTCATGCCGAACCTCAACGGGTTCCAGGCCACCCGCACGATCAGCAAGGAAGAGACCACCAAGCACATCCCCATCATCCTGGTGACCACCAAGGACCAGGACACCGACAAGGTGTGGGGCCTTCGCCAGGGCGCGAAAGATTACGTGGTAAAGCCGATCAAGGAAGAGGAGCTGGTCAAGGCGCTGAAGACGCACCTGCCGGCCTGATCAGGCGGGGTGATACACCCCAACAAATAACCTGTAGGAGCGGGGGGGGGGGGGGGGGGGGGGGGGGCGGGCGCGCCCCCCCCCCCCCCCCCCCCCCCCCCCCCCCCCCCCCCCGCTCCTACACGTGCATCGCGCCGCCAGGCGCGTCGATGTCCCGCATTAACGCCGCGGGTCGAAATCCTTGAACGCGTCCTTGAACTCCGCATAGGCGGCTTGTTCTTCGTGCGTTTCCGGCACGGGCACGCGGATTTCCAGTACCACGATCTGGTCGCCCGGCTCACTGCCCGGCAGGCCGCGGCCCTTCAGGCGCAGCTTGCGGCCCGACTGGGTGCCCGCGGGCACGCGCAGATCCACCGCCCCACCCAGCGTCGGCACCGCCACCGTGGCGCCCAGCGCCGCTTCCCACGGCGAGATCGCCAGGGTATGCGTGACGGTGCGGCCTTCCAGGCGGAACCGCGCGTCGTCGCGGATATTGATCTCCAGCAGCAGGTCGCCCGACGGGCCGCCGCCACTGCCCGGGTGGCCCTGCCCGCCCAGGCGGATCGTCTGGCCACTGGCGATGCCGGCCGGAATCTTCACCTCGAGCACGCGCTCGCCACCCGACTGATCGTTCAGGACCACACGGGTTTTGCCACCGTTGTAGGCGGTCTGCAGGTCGGTATCGATCTTGGCGTTGATATCGCGGCCACGGCGGGCCTGGGTCTGCTGCGAACGGCGGCCACCGCCGCCCCCGAACAGGCTTTCGAAGAAATCACTGAAATCGCCACGGCCGGCACCGCCGCCCATGTCGCCGAAATCGAAACCACCACCGCCCTGGCCCCAGCCCGGCGGCGGCCGGAACTGCTCGCCCTGGCGGTAACCACCAGCGCGGAACTGGTCGTACTGGCGGCGCTTCTCGGGGTCCTTCAGGGCCTCATTGGCCTCGTTAACGGCCTTGAATTTCTCTTCCGCACCCGCTTCCTTGTTCTTGTCGGGGTGGTACTTGCGCGCCAGCTTGCGATACGCCGCCTTGATCTCGGCGTCGGTCGCTTCGGGTTTCACCCCGAGAATCTCGTAATAATCCTTGAACTCCACAGGCTCTCCCGCCGGGCTTGTGTCGAAATATGAAATGGAAAAGGCCTGCGGTGGGCCACCCCACCGCAGGCCATACGCCAAGCTTAGACCGAATTAGCCCGCGGCGTTGATCGCAATGCGGCGCGGCGCACTTTCAGCCTTCTTCGGAATGGCGATTTCAAGCACGCCATTCGCCCCCGAAGCCGTGATTCCCTCGGCATCGGCGCTTTCCGGGAGGGTGAAGCTGCGCTTGAAGGCGCCAGCGACCCGCTCCACGCGAGCGTATTTGCCTTCGGTTTCGCTGCTGTAGGCCTTCCGCTCGCCCTTGATCGACAGGACGTTCTTGTCCATCTGGATCTCGATGCTATCCAGGGCCACGCCCGGAACATCGGCGAGGATCAGGAACCGACCGGCCTCTTCACGAATGTCGACGCGCGGCGCCCAGGCATTCTCGGTGGCGGCGACCGGCGCGGCGATCTCGCTACCGAAGAAGTGATCGAACACATGGCGCAGTTCATTGCCCAGGACCGGCGCACGGCGAAACGCAACATGACGAAGCTGGTTCATCTGTTTGACTCCAATGATGTTTTTCGGCCCCGTGGCCGTCTGGAATGAAAGATATGAGCGCCCAGCCGCGATTCAAGGGGCCTATCGAGCCGGTTTGTGTAGGAGCGCGCTCGCGCGCGATCCGCGCTTGCGACACACCCCATCGCGCGCAAGCGCGCTCCTACATTTACACTTGGGAAATCCCCCCAACGAGGCAGGCCCCATGACTATCGCCGTCGGCGACCGCATCCCTGAATCCACCGTCACGTACTTCGAGGACGGCATCCAGACCGCCTCCACCCTGGACCTGATGGGCACCGGTAAGGTGGTGCTGTTCGCAGTACCGGGCGCGTTCACGCCCACCTGTTCGAACAAGCACCTTCCGGGCTACATCCAGCACATCGAGGATTTCAACGAGCGCGGCGTTAAGGTGTTCTGCGTTTCCGTGAATGACGCCTTCGTCATGGATGCCTGGGGCAAGGAACGCGGTATTCCGAAGGATCTGCACCTGCTGGCCGACGGCAATGCGGCGTTCACCAAGGCACTCGGCCTCGAACTGGACGGCACCAAGAACGGCATGGGCATCCGCGCCAAGCGCTTTGCCATGTACCTGGAAGACGGCGTGGTGAAGGTGCTTAACATCGAGGCACCGGGCGAGTTCCGCGTCTCCTCGGCGGAAGCAATGCTGGAAGCGATCAGCTAAGCGCCATTTGTGGCGTCATCGCCGGGCGGCACGATGCCGTTCCTCAGCAGCCCCGCCAGCGCATCCGCGGCGGGGTTTGCGCGCTCGGCGCGCACCATGAAAAGCGAGGCTTCGCCAAGCGCCGGCAAGCCTTCTCCCACCTCGATGCGGCGCAGCTCCGCGGGTACGTGGATAGCTGGCCGGGCCACCCAGCCAAGGCCTGCACGAGCGGCAGCCCACAGCGCCGACACGCTACGCGCGGTCACCGCGATCCGCCATGGGATGTGCGCGGCATCCAGCGCGGCGATCATGCGCCGGCGAAACACGCATGGCGCTTCCAGCGTGAGCAAGGGCAACGGCCCCGCACCGCCTGGCCCAGCGACCCCTTCCGCGGCAAACCAGTACACGGCAAACGCCCCGAGCAGGCTGCCACCCAGCCCTCCATCACTCTCGAAAGCCAACGCCAGGTCGATGCCGCCCTCGCGCACCCCCTCTACCAGCGGCCCGCTCTGGTCGACGCTCAGCTCAAGGCTGGTGCCTGGGTGCGCCGCTGCGAAGGCCGCCAGGGTCGAGGGCAGCCACGCCTCGGCGAAATCGTGCGGTACGCCAAGGTGCACACGCCCTTCCAACTGTTCGCCCCGCACGGCGCCGACCGCATCGGCATTCAGTTCAAGCATGTGCCGTGCGTAGCCGAGCAGGCGCTCGCCGGCCTGGGTGAGCTCCTGCTTGCGGCCCACGCGCTGGAAGATGGCCGTGCCCAGTCGATCCTCGAGCGCCCGCAACTGCAGGCTCACGGCTGACGGCGAGAGATGCAGCTTTTCGGCGGCGCGCCCGAAGCCACCGAGGTCAACGGCGGTTACGAGGGTACGCAGCGTGGCGAGGTCGAGGATCATGCTTAAGCGCGGCTCACGCGTGGGTTTGGAAACCATCGCTTTTATAGCACCCGCCACGGCCCGACCATGAGCACATCCCGTCAATGCAGGGCTACGCTCATGCTCGCGATGCAGTACAGCTTTGATCTCGCGCCCTCGGTCGATCCGGATTCGGTGCGCGCCCGGGCCCGGGATATCGGGCCGTCGTTCGAAGGCCTGCCGGGCCTGCGGATGAAGGCCTTTCTTGTTGCGTCCGCGCCCGCCACCTACGCGCCGATCTATGTGTGGGAAGACGACACCTCCATGCGCACATTCCTCGAATCCGCAGCGTTTGAGCGCGTCGTGGGAAAGTACGGAAAGCCTACGTTTCGAGTGATGTCACCTGTCCTCATCGCCCATGCCGCGACGTCAGAACCGATTCGGTTTGTGACGCAGGAACGTAGCGCGCTCCCCCTTCCCGCGGTGTTTCGCGGAAACGGGGGTACCGTGCGCGGCGACGCGAGCATGTTGGTTGGCGCCGATCTGAGCCGTTGGGAATCCGTGCGCACGGTGTTCTGGCGTGATCCGCCGCCGGAGCGGGAGGGCCAGGTCGTGTTTGACGTGGCGTATTTGATTGGGGGGCTGCCATGAGCATGCTCTTGACCAGGCCGAAGGTGCCTACCGTGGCGAGTTCCCCGCTTCGTTGGCTATCGCGCGCGAGCGCGCTCCTACACCAACTGTGGATCGCATCCTCCAGCGTGCCGCACCCCACGCGCCGCCGCTGATCGCGCGCAAAAAAAACCCGCCTTTCGGCGGGTTCTTTTGTTACTCGCTTTCGCCATCCACCGGGCCGGATTCGACCGGCGGCAGGTCGGCGGCGGCTTCGCCGGCCGGCGAATCGCCGTTGGGCGCCTCACCATTCGGGATGTCACCCTCGCCTTCCACCTCGGTCTCTTCCTCGGCTTCCAGGCGGACGATACCGATGAGGGTCTCGTCCTTCGGCAGCTTGATCAGCGTCACGCCCTGCGTGTTGCGGCCGACCTGGGCCACTTCCGAGACGCGGGTGCGCACCAGGGTGCCCTGATCGGAGATCAGCATGAGCTGCTGGGTCTCGGTGACCTGCGTGGCGGCAACCAGGTTGCCGTTACGCTCGGAGCACTGGATGCCGATAACGCCCTGCGTACCACGCCCCTTCTTCGGGAAGTCCTCAAGCACGGTGCGCTTGCCGAAGCCACGCGCGGTGGCGGTGAGGATATCGCCATCACCGTGCGCCACGATCAACGACACGACCGTCGCATCATCGGCGAGCAGCATGCCGCGCACGCCGGTGGCCGTACGGCCCATCGAGCGCACCTTGTTTTCGTCGAAGCGCACGACCTTGCCGTTCGAAGCGAACAACAGCACGTCGCTTTCGCCGTTGGTCATGGCCACATCGACCAGCGCATCGCCCTCATCGAGGTTGATCGCGGCCTTGCCCTTCTGCAGCTGGAACGCGAACTCGGTGAGCGGCGTCTTCTTCACGGTGCCCTTGCGGGTGGCAAAGAACACGAAGCAGTTCGGGTCGTACTCGCGGATCGGCAGGACAGCCTGGACCTTCTCACCCTCACCCAGCGGCAGCAGGTTCACGATCGGCTTGCCACGGGCGCCCGGGCCCGCTTCCGGCATCTGGTACACCTTCAGCCAGTACACGCGGCCGGTGCTGGTGAACGTGAGCAGCGTGTCGTGGGTGTTCACCACCCACAGCTGCTGCACCACATCCTCGTCCTTCAGTGCGGACGCGGAACGGCCCTTGCCGCCACGCTTCTGCGCGCGGTACAGGCTGGCCGCCTGGCGCTTGATGTAGCCGGTGTGCGAGAGCGTGACGACCACGTCTTCCGGCGCGATCAGGTCGAGGACGTTCAGGTCTTCCTGAGAATGCTGGATCTCGGTGCGGCGGTTGTCGCCGTAATCCGTACGGATCTGCTCCAGTTCACCACGGATGACTTCGAGCAGGCGCGTCGGGTTTTCCAGGATCTCGATGAGGCCACGGATGGTCTCAAGGATTTCGCGGTACTCGTCGCTCAGCTTTTCCTGTTCCAGCCCGGTCAGGCGGTGCAGGCGCATCTGCAGGATTTCGGTGGCCTGTGCTTCGGACAGCTGGTAGCCGTCATCACGCAGGCCATCGCGCGGATCCATGTCTTCCGGACGCGAGGCTTCGGCACCCGAGGCGGAAAGCAGCGCCTTGACCAGACCCGGCTCCCAGCGGCGCGCGACCATGCGCTCGCGCGCTTCGGCCGACGACGACGAGGTACGGATCAGCTCGATCATCTCATCGATGTTGGCGAGCGCGACCGTAAGGCCTTCGAGGATGTGGGCACGCGAGCGCGCCTTGCGCAGTTCGAAAATGGTGCGGCGGGTGACGACTTCGCGGCGGTGGCGGATGAACGCTTCAAGGATCTCCTTGAGGTTCAGCAGCTTCGGCTGGCCATCGAGCAGCGCGACCATGTTGATACCGAAGGTGACCTGCAGCTGGGTCTGCTGGAACAGGTTGTTCAGCACCACATCGGCCATGGCATCGCGGCGGATCTCGATGACCACGCGCATGCCGTCCTTATCGGACTCGTCGCGCAGCTCGCTGATGCCCTCGAGCTTCTTTTCCTTCACCAGCTCGGCGATCTTTTCGATCAGGCGCGCCTTGTTCACCTGGTACGGCAGCTCGTGGACCAGGATGGTCTCGCGGCCGTTGGACTCTGTTTCGATCTCGGTGCGCGCGCGCACCAGGATACGGCCACGGCCCGTGCGGTACGCCTCGACGATGCCTGACGAGCCGTTGATGATGCCCGCCGTCGGGAAATCCGGACCAGGGATATGGGTCATCAGATCATCGACGCCCAGCGAGGGCTCTTCGATGAGCGCCAGCGTGGCGTTGATGACCTCGGTCATGTTGTGCGGCGGGATATTGGTGGCCATGCCCACCGCGATGCCCGCCGAACCGTTGACGAGCAGGTTCGGCACGCGGGTCGGCAGGACCAGCGGCTCGCTTTCGCTTTCGTCGTAGTTCGGCCCGAAATCGACGGTTTCCTTGTCGATATCGGCGAGCAGCTCATGGGTGAGCTTGGCCATGCGCACTTCGGTGTATCGCATGGCGGCAGCGTTGTCGCCATCCACCGAACCGAAGTTACCCTGGCCATCGACCAGCATGTAGCGCAGCGAGAACGGCTGCGCCAGGCGGACGATGGCATCGTAAACCGAGGCATCGCCGTGCGGATGGTATTTACCGATCACGTCACCGACGACGCGGGCGGACTTCTTGTAGGCCTTGTTCCACGAGTTGCCGAGCTCGTTCATGGCGAACAGCACGCGTCGATGAACCGGCTTGAGGCCGTCGCGCACATCGGGCAGTGCACGCCCGACAATGACGCTCATCGCGTAGTCGAGATAGCTTTGGCGCATCTCGTCTTCGATGTTGACGCGGATGACTTCTTTGGCGAGTTCTGCCATCAATCGGCTTCCTGGGTGTCCGTATGAGTGCCCCCGCCGACCGTGGAGTTTGCCCTTGGGGCACCACAGTCGGCTCAACCCGTCGATGATAACACAACGGGTGTCGAAATGACAGCTAAAAAAGCTGTAAATTCAATGGGTTACATGGGTGTTTTGGCGGTCACGGAAACATGATCCGCATCTGCTCTTCGTCGGGCTTCAGGATGACGCCGCGCTCGGTCACGATGGCGTCGATCAGCTCGGCCGGGGTGACATCGAAAACGGGGTTCCAGGCCTCGGCACCCTCGATGACGGTGCGGGTACCGCTGACCGAAAGCAGCTCGGTGGCATCGCGCAGTTCGATCTCGATATCGTCGCCACTGGCGGTGGCCATATCGACCGTGGTGGACGGCGCGACGACCATGAACTTCACGCCGTGATGGCGCGCGGCGATCGCAAGCTGGTACGTGCCGATCTTGTTGGCGGTATCGCCGTTGGCGGCAATGCGATCGGCGCCGACGATCACCCACTTCACCTTGCCGTCCTTCATGAGGTGCGACGCGGCGGAATCGGCGATGAGCTTGGCGGGGATGCCATCGCGGACGAGCTCCCACATGGTGAGGCGCGCACCCTGCTGCCAGGGGCGGGTCTCACCGGCGAACACCTGCTCGATGCGCCCCGCCTCCACGCCCGCGCGGATCACGCCCAGTGCCGTGCCGTAGCCTGCGGTCGCGAGCGAGCCCGTGTTGCAATGGGTCATGACCTGCGAACCCGGCTCGATCAGCGCGGCGCCCAGCTCGCCCATGTGGCGGTTCGCGGCGAGATCTTCATCCTGGATAGCCTGCGCCTCGGCCTCCAGCGCAGCCGCATCGGCACCTGCATCGACCCGCGACTTCATGCGATCGAGCGCCCACATCAGGTTCACCGCTGTGGGCCGCGCCGCGCGCAGCGTGGCCATGGCCGTGGGCAAGTCTTCACCCTTCTGCGCTGCCAGCACCACACCCCATGCCGCCGCGATACCAATAGCCGGTGCGCCGCGCACGGCAAGGTCACGAATGGCCCGCGTGACATCACCGGAGTCCGCGCAATCGAACCAGAGTTCCTCGGCCGGCAGGCGGCGCTGGTCGAGCAGGTGGAGCCGGTCGCCGAGCCACTGGACGGCGCGAATGGTGTCGTGGGAGGTGTGCGTGTTCATCGGCGGATTATCGCACGGCGAAGGTCAACCAGCCGCTGTAGGAGCGCGCTTGCGCGCGATGGGCCTTGCCCCGGTTCAGGCCCTGTCGCAAGCGCCATCGCGCGCAAGCGCGCTCCTGCAAGGGCTAGCGCTTGGCGAGCCACTCGTGGATGGCCGGGGGCACGAGCTTCTGCGCACGACCTGATACGTAAATGCCGATGTGGCCACCCGGGAACGGGAGCGCGGTGTAGTCCTTGCTGCCCACGGCATCTTTCAACGGAATGGAAGCTGCGGGTGGTACGAGGTGATCCTGCTCGGCGTAGATATTCAGCACAGGCTGGGTAATCGTACCCAGATCGATCGTCCGATCACCGATCGTGGCCTGGCCCTTGATCAGCAGGTTCTGCTGGAAGAAATCGCGGGCGAACTGGCGGAACGTTTCGCCGGCCTGGTCGGGTGAATCGAAGATCCACTTTTCCATGCGCAGGAAGTTTTCCACTTCCCTGGGGTTATCGAGGATATCCACCATCGCCACGTACTTCTGCTGATTGAGCCGCAACGGCTTCAGCGTGAGGTAGGCGAAGTTCATCAGGTCGGCCGGAATGTTGCCGATCGTATCGACGAACAGATCGATATCCACGTTACGCGCCCAATGCGAGAGCATGTTGTCGGGCGTGTGGAAATCCACCGGCGTGACCATGGTGACCAGGTTCTTGACCTTGTCGCCGTGCAACGCGGCGTAGCACAGCGAAAACACGCCGCCCTGGCAGATGCCCAGCAGGTTGATGGCATCGAGCTGGTGGCGCTGGCGGATCACATCGACGCAGCGATCAAGGTAACCGTCGATGTAATCCTCGAGGGTGAGCCAGCGATCGGCGCCATCGGGATAGCCCCAGTCGATGAGGTACAGATCCTCGCCCTGCTCAAGCAGGTTGCGCACCATGGAGCGGTCTTCCTGCAGGTCGACCATCCACGGGGTGTTGACCAGCGCATAGCAGATCAGCAGCGGGACTTTTGCCGTCGGTTTCCTGGTGCCCTTGAAGTGCCACAGGGTGAGCTTGTCTTCGGTGTATACCGCCTCGCGCGGCGTGGTACCCAGCTCGATGGGGCCGACATTTTTCAGCGTTTCCATGCCGGCTTCCACCTTGCGGCGGAACGCTTCGACTTCCTCGCGGGCGCGCTCGGGGTCGATGTGGAAAGGGGTGGCGCTCATCGGGTACGGGCCTTGGGCGTGGCCTTTTTGGCGGTAGCCTTCTTTGCGGTAGTCTTTTTGGCGCCGGGTTTCGATGTTGCACGCAGGGCGGTGACTTCGGCGCGCAGCGCTTCCACTTCGGCTTTCAGGCCCTGCATATGGCGCAGTTCGCGGCGCACGGCCTGCAGGCGTTCACCGAGGCTATCGACCTCGCGACGGGTCGGCAGGCCGGCTTGGATGGCGATGCGCTCAACCTGCCGCTGCTGGAGCACCTTGAGCTGCATCTGCGCGTTGACCAGCGCGGCGTACACCTCGCGAAACTCGTCCGACATGGCCGCTTCGGCGTAGCTCTCTTCGGAGAAGTTTACCCAGCGGTCGTACACGGCACGCAGGCTATCGGCATCGGCCGGCATGCCCTGGGCGCGCAGGGTTTCGCCAGCGCGATCCTGCACCCGCTGCAATAGCGACTGGTAGCGGGCGTACTGCTGGGCGTAATCGATCCACGCGCGCAACAGGGCCTGCTGCTCTTCCTGCTGTTCACGATTGAGGCCGAGGCCCGGCATCGACAAGGCCTCACGCGCGACGCGCGCCCATTCATCGAAGCCATCCGTGCCCGGCTGGGCGCCTGGTGGCGGCCCGTAGCCGAACGGCGGCATGCCGGGGCCCCCGCCCGGATAGCCAAAGGGTGGCATGCCAGCGCCAGCCGCTGCGCCTGCACCGGGCGCCCCGTAAGGCGGCATGCCCACGCCTGGCGCCTGCTGCCCGAACGGCGGCGTGCCGTGCATGAAGGGCGACGCTGGAGGCTCGCCCGAGGTGAATGCCCGCATCCAGTCGCCAAAGCCACCCAGGCCGGCGAACAGGCGGCCCACGATATCGGCCGAGGGCGCCTCGGCGTGCTCGGCCTTCGGGTCGAACTGCCTGGCCCAGGCCTCGACGCCCTGGCGGACGAAGGCCTGGTACTGGTCGATGAAGTCGGTCGGTTTATCTGCCATGGGCCTATGGTACGGCACCGGGCAACCGGCCGCGCCCTGCCGTCAGGGCGTGATCGTGAACGAAGCCTGCTGGTCCGCGGTGGAACTACCACCCACCCACACGGTGTATTGCGTCGGCTCGACCACCTGCTGGCTGTGGGCATTCCAGAACGAGAGCTCCGGGAAGCCAAGCTGGAACGTCACGCGCTTTGACTCGCCCGGCTGCAATGCGACGCGCTGAAAGCCCTGCAGGCTACGCACGGGCTGCTCGACGCTGGCACCGAGATTGCGCACGTAAAGCTGCACCACTTCCGTGCCGGCCCGCTGGCCGGTGTTCTTTACCGTCGCGGTAACGGAAACGAGGCGGGTGGCGCCGGCATGGTTTGCTTCCGCCACAGGTATTTTCGCCCGGGAGACCTGGACATCGCTGTAGCCGAAAGCCGTGTACGAAAGGCCATGGCCGAACGGATACAGCGCATCGTTGGCGACATCGATGTAGCGCGAGATGAATGCCGTATCGTGGCCGGGCGGCTTCGTAAGGTCCGCATCGCCCGGCGGACGCCCCGTCGGAAACTGGTTGTAGTACAGCGGCTCCTGGCCGACGGCGCGGGGGAAGCTCATGGTGAGCTTGCCGCTGGGTGCCACATCGCCGAACAGAACGTTGGCCACGGCATTGCCGGCTTCGGTACCCGGGAACCATACGGCCATGATCGCAGGGACGTGCTTATCCGCCCAGTCGAGGACGAGCGGGCGCCCGGAGAAGACGAGCAGCACCACCGGCTTGCCGGTTGCAACGACGCGTTCGAGCAACGCCTGCTGGTTACCGGGCAGGTCCAGGTGTGCGCGCGAACCTGCTTCGCCACTCATGCGCGACGATTCGCCGAGCGCCATCACCACGACGTCGGCCTGCGCCGCAGCCTTCAGCGCTTCATCAAAGCCGGATTCCGACTCGGTTTCCACATCCGTGCCGTGCGCGTAAAGCAGTTCGCCACCCTGCGCCTTCATCCGCGCAGCCAGCCCACGACGCAGCGTCACCACATCCGGCACGTGCTGCGCGCCACCCCAGGCACCTTGCATCTCGCTGGCATCGTCAGCCAGCGGGCCGATCAACGCGAGTTTCTTTACGCCAGGCGAGAGCGGCAGCACAGCCGGCTCGGCCTGGCCGCCATTCTTCAACAGGACAAAGGATTCTTCGGCTGCGCGACGCACGAGCGGCCGGTGCGCATCCACGGCCGCCGTCACCTCGGAGCTCGCGGAGTACGGGCGTTCGAAGAGGCCCAGCGCGAACTTCACCCGAAGAACGCGACGCACCGCCTCATCCACGGTGGCGATCGAAAGCTTGCCTTCTTTCAGCAACGCCGGGACCTGGGTGTCGTAGTAGTGGCTCATCATGTCCACTTCCACGCCAGCCAACAGTGCCTTCTGCGTCGCGGTGGCGGCATCCAGCGCGATGCCATGGTGGGTCAGCTCCATGACCGCCGTGAAGTCGCTCACGACGAAGCCATCGAAGCCCCATTCCTTCCGCAGGATATCCGTCATGAGGTATGAGTTCGCCGTGGCGGGCACGCCGTTGAGCGCGTTGAACGAACTCATCATGGTCGCGGCACCCTGTTCCACCGCCGCCTTGTACGGCGGCAGGTACACCTGGCGCAGGCGCACATCGGACATATCGGTGGTGTTGTATTCGCGCCCGGCTTCCGCCGCGCCATAGGCAGCAAAATGCTTCACGGAAGCGGCCACGCTATCCGCTGCCGCGAGATCCTTGCCCTGGTAGCCGCGGATGTAAGCCCGCGCGATCGCCGCGCCCAGATAGGGATCCTCGCCCGCACCCTCGGTTGAGCGACCCCAGCGTGCATCGCGCGAGATATCGACCATGGGTGAGTAGAACCACTTCACGCCTGCTGTCGTAGCCTCCTGCGCGGACATGTGCGACAGATCCTGCACGAGCTGCGGATCCCACGTGGCGGAAAGGCCCAGCGGCACGGGGTAGATCGTGCGATAGCCGTGGATGATGTCAGCGCCGAACAGGAGCGGAATGCCAAGACGGCTCTTCAGCGCAGCTTCCTGGAATACTTTCGTTCGTGCGGCGCCAGTTACATTGAGCATGGAGCCGAGCTCACCCTTGCGCGCCAGCGCGAGCGCATCGACATGTGCCTGGGTTTCCGGATTCAGTGCGATGGCAGTGTCGCCTGCCTTCGTGTCCGCGCCGCCACTGGCACCGTATTGCACGAGCTGGCCGATCTTTTCTGCCAGGGTCATGCGTGCCAGCAGCTCGTTGACGCGCTTCTCGATCGCGGGCGACACCAGCTCCGGGTTCGACGGCTGGACGGCGGGCAAGGTCGGCGCGACCACGTCCGCCGAACCGGCAGCGGCTGAGAACGCAAGGGCAACAGAACCGGCAAGCACCAGTGGGCGCAGGCGAAGGGGAACGCTCATGACATCTCCAAAAAACGCGCCCGTGGGGACGGGCATCGGATCCGAGACTGCCAGTGAAACGTTTACATCGCTAGGTGACGGGCGGCATATACGCCCATAAAAAAACCGGCCCCTTGCGGGACCGGTTTTTTAGTCACTGCGTGCGATGAATCAGCCCGCGGCGTTTTCTTCTTCGGTCACGGCCTTCATCGAAAGGCGGATACGGCCCTGCTTGTCGACTTCCAGGACCTTCACCTTGACGATGTCGCCTTCCTTCAGCTTGTCGGAGACCTTCTCGACGCGCTCGCTGGAGATCTGCGAGACGTGCACGAGGCCGTCCTTGCCCGGCATGATGGTGACGAATGCGCCGAAGTCCATCAGCTTAGCGACCTTGCCTTCGTAGATACGGCCCGGCTCAACGTCCGAAACGATCTGTTCGATGCGCTTGCGCGCAGCTTCGGCGGCTTCACGGTTGACCGAGGCGATCACGACGTTACCGTCGTCCGTGATGTCGATGGTGGTACCGGTCTCTTCGGTGATCGAGCGGATGGTGGCGCCGCCCTTGCCGATGACTTCGCGGATCTTGTCCGGGTGGATCTTGATCGTGAGCAGGCGCGGGGCGAACTCGCTCATTTCCGAGCGAGCTTCCGTGATGCACTTGGCCATTTCGCCGAGGATGTGCAGGCGGCCACGCTTGGCCTGGGCCAGTGCCGTACGCATGATCTCTTCGGTGATGCCGTCGACCTTGATGTCCATCTGCAGCGCGGAGACGCCATCGGCGGTACCGGCCACCTTGAAGTCCATGTCGCCGAGGTGGTCTTCGTCACCCAGGATGTCGGAGAGCACGACGAAGTCGTTGCCTTCCTTCACCAGGCCCATGGCGATACCCGCCACCGGCGCCTTGAGCGGCACGCCAGCGTCCATCATGGCCAGCGAGGAGCCGCAGACCGAAGCCATGGACGAGGAACCGTTCGACTCGGTGATTTCCGACACGACGCGAACGACGTACGGGAACTCTTCGATGGTCGGCTTGACGGCCTGCACACCACGCTTGGCGAGGCGGCCGTGGCCGACTTCGCGACGCTTCGGGCTGCCCACGCGACCGGTTTCGCCCACCGAGAACGGAGGGAAGTTGTAGTGGAACAGGAACGTGTCCTTCCACTCGCCTTCCGGCGCATCGATGATCTGCGAGTCACGGGTGGTGCCGAGCGTGGCAACGACCAGCGCCTGGGTTTCACCGCGGGTGAACAGCGCCGAGCCGTGCGTGCGCGGCAGGACGCCGACGCGGACGGTGATCGGGCGGACGTCATCGAGCTGACGGCCGTCGATGCGGACCTTCGTGCTGAGCACGCCGTCGCGCAGGGTGCGGTACTCGACTTCGCCAAACGCGGCGCCGATGTCGCCATCGGTCCAGCCGTTGGCTTCGGCATCGGCAGCGATGGCCGTCTTCACGTCGCTCTTCAGCGCGCTGATGACGTCACGGCGAGCCAGCTTGTCGCGGATCTGGAAAGCTTCGGCGAAACGGTTGCCGACGGCGGCCTTGACCGCGTCATACAGCGCCGTCTTGGCAGCCGGGGCTTCCCACTTGAACGCCTTCGCGCCGGCTTCGGCAACGAACGCGTTGATCGTGTCGATCGCGACCTGCATCTGCTGGTGGCCGAACACGACCGAACCGAGCATCACGTCTTCGCTGAGCAGCTTGGCTTCCGACTCGACCATCATCACGGCGCTGGAGGTACCGGCCACGACGAGGTCGAGGTCCGAGGTCTTCAGCTGCGAAGCGGTCGGGTTGAGGATGTACTGGCCGTTGGCGTAGCCGACGCGCGCCGCACCGATCGGGCCCTTGAAGGGCACGCCGGCGAGCGACATGGCAGCCGAGGCACCGATCAGCGCCGGGATATCACCGTCGACTTCCGGGTTCAGCGAGACGACCTGGGCAATGACCTGGATCTCGTTGCGGAACTCTTCCGGGAACAGCGGACGAAGCGGGCGATCGATGAGGCGCGAAGTCAGCGTCTCCTTCTCGGTCGGACGGCCTTCGCGCTTGAAGAAGCCACCCGGAATGCGACCCGCGGAGTAGAACTTCTCCATGTAGTCGACCGTGAGGGGGAAGAAGTCCTGGCCTTCGCGGGCCTTCGGGGCAGCGACAACGGTCACCAGGACGACAGTGCCGCCCATGCTGACCATGACCGCACCGGACGCCTGGCGGGCGATTTCGCCCGTCTCCAGCGTGACTTCGTGACTACCGTACTGGAATGACTTGGTTACTTTCGCCACTTCGTTGTCTCCTCGTCCTGTTCCGGTGATTTAGCGGCGCAGGCCGAGGCGTTCGATAAGGGTCTGGTAGCGAGCGAGGTCGCTCTTCTTGAGGTAGGCCAGCAGCGTCTTGCGCTTGTTGACCATCTTCAGCAGACCGCGACGCGAGTGGTGGTCCTGCTTGTGCGCCTGGAAGTGATCCTGCAGCGCGGTGATGTTCGCGGACAGCAGCGCGACCTGAACTTCGGTCGAGCCGGTGTCGTTATCCTTGCGACCGTAGTCCTTGATGATCTGGCTGGTCTGTTCGACGGTGAGCGACATGTGTATCGATTCCTTAAAAAAGCGGATGCGAGACTTGCGCAACCTCAACGGCCACCGATGAAGTTGCGCAAGCCTCGCTTTGATGAAAGCTATTAAACGAGCACGTAATTGTAACGTCCTGCGCGTAGCGGCAACAAGCCCGGTCAGGGCGGCGGCAGGTTGAAGCCCCTGAGAACCTTCAGGATGCCGTCTTCGGCGATGTCTCCCAGTGCCATGAGGCGGCCATCAGCCCCCCAAACGCCGCAACGGCCGGGAACTGCCGCGGCGCCCAGCGGCACCGGCTGACCAAAGCCGAGCACGCGGGTCTGCTCGGGATCGAGTTCCACCCGGGGAATATGAGCGAGCCCGGCATCGACAGGCAGCAGGCAAGCCTCGAGCGGGTCGGGGCCCGTTTCGGCCGCTTCCCTCAGCTCATCCAGCGTGACCATGGCCGGCGCCATGAACGGCTCCACCCAAAGCCGGCGCAACCCGGTGAGGTGGGCGCCGCAGCCAAGGTTGGCGCCCAGGTCCACGGCCAGGCTGCGGACATAGGTGCCCGAGCCGCATTCGACATGCAGGCGAAGCGTATCCCCTGCCCGCTCGATCACCTCCAGCCGGTAGACGTCGACCTCGCGCGATGGCACGTCGACGACCTCGCCGCGGCGGGCACGGACATAAAGCGGTACGCCATCCTGCTTGATCGCGGAGTACGCCGGGGGCACCTGGGTGATCCGGCCACGCAAGGGCGCCAGCGCGGATTCGACCAGGGCATCGTCCAACGCCGGCACCGGCAGCGTGTCGACGATCTCACCCTCGAGATCGGCCGTGGTGGTCGTGGCGCCCAGCTTCACCTCGGCCTCGTACGCCTTGCGCGAACCAAGCAGCCAGCCCGCGATCTTGGTGGCTTCACCAAAGCAAAGCGGCAGCAAGCCGGTGGCCAGCGGGTCGAGGCTACCTGTGTGGCCACCCTTGGCGGCGCCCACGAGGCGCCGCGCCGTCTGTAGCGCCTGGTTGGAGCTCAGGCCCAGCGGCTTGTCGAGCAGGAGGATGCCGTGGATGTCACGGAAGGAACGACGATTCATAGATGAATAAGTAGGCGCAGGAGCGTGCTTGCACGCGATCGATGACGCGGCAGAGGTTGACCCTTGCTGCACCACCCATCGCGCGCAAGCGCGCTCCTACAGGGCATGCGGTTTATTCGTTTGGCTCTTCAGCCGGCGGAACCGGGTTTTCGCGCAGCAGCGTTTCGATACGCTCGGCGCGGTCGACCGACTCGTCGTACTTGAAGCGCAGCTCGGGTACGCGGCGCAGGCGCATGGTCTTGGAAAGCTCGCGGCGGAATTCCTTCGCCAGCTCTTTGAGGGCCTTTACCGCCTCGGCCGACTTTTCCGGCATCAGCGCGGTGACCCACACCGTGGCCACATCGAGATCCTTGGTGGTCTCCACATCGGAAACGCTGACTGACGGCAGGGCATGTTCACGCACGGCGGCATGCACCAGCAGGCCGATTTCGCGGCGCAGCTCGGCGGAGACGCGGTCGGTACGTTTGAAATCACGGGACGGCATATCCGCCTCCTATAAACGAGAAAAGCCTCCCCGGCGAACCGGGGAGGCAGGACCTTCCTGTTACAGCGTGCGGGCGACTTCGATGCGCTCGAAGCACTCGATCTGGTCGCCGACCTTCACGTCGTTGTACTGCTTCACCGCGATACCGCACTCGGTGCCGTTGCGGACTTCGTCCACCAGCTCCTTGAAGCGGCGCAGCGATTCCAGTTCGCCCTGGAACACCACGACGTTGTCGCGCAGGACGCGGATCGGCTTGGAACGCTTGACGATGCCTTCGATGACCATGCAACCGGCCACCGCGCCGAACTTCGACGAACGGAACACATCGCGGACCTGGGCCACGCCGATGATCTCTTCGCGCACTTCCATGCCGAGGAGGCCGGACGCCGCCTGCTTCACCTGGTCGATCACGTCGTAAATGATCGAGAAGTAACGGACATCGAGGCCCGCGGTATCGATCACCTTGCGCGCCGAGGCATCGGCACGGACGTTGAAGCCGATGACCAGCGCCTTGGAGGCAGCGGCCAACTGGGCTTCGGACTCGGTGATGCCGCCCACGCCGGAAGCGATGACGTTCACCTTGACCCGCTCGTTGCCGATCTGGGTCAGCGAATCGCGCAGTGCTTCGACCGAACCCTGCACATCGGCCTTCACCAGGATGTTCAGGGTCTGCTGGCCTTCACCCTGGCTCATCTGAGCCATGATGTCTTCCAGACGGTTCGACTTGGTCACCAGGCGGGTTTCGCGACGCTTCTGCTGACGCTCGGCGGCCACCTGGCGAGCCAGGCGCTCATCCGCGACGCAGACGAAGTCGTCACCCGATTCCGGCACGCCGGAAAGGCCCAGCACCTGCACGGGGATGGACGGGCCGGCTTCGTTGACCTGCTTGCCGGTTTCGTCGATCAGCGCGCGCATGCGGCCGTATTCGACGCCGCAGACCACGAAATCGCCCTTCTTCAACGTGCCCTGCTGGACCAGCACGGTAGCCACCGGGCCGCGGCCGCGGTCCAGGCTGGATTCGATCACGACACCCGAGGCAAGGCCATCGGCCACAGCCTTGAGTTCCATGACTTCGGCCTGGATCGAGATCGCATCGAGCAGGTCATCGATACCCATGCCCGTCTTCGCGGACACCGGCACGAACGGCGTATCGCCACCCCACTCTTCCGGGATGACCTCGAGGTTGCCGAGGCCTTGCTTGACGTGGTCCACGTTGGTGTCGGACTTGTCCATCTTGGTCAGCGCGACGATCAGCGGCACCTTGGCGGCACGCGCGTGCTTAACGGCTTCCACCGTCTGCGGCATGACGCCGTCATCGCCGGCCACGACCAGCACCACGATATCCGTGGACTGCGCACCGCGGGCACGCATGGCGGTGAACGCCGCATGGCCCGGGGTATCGAGGAACGTGATGACGCCACGGCTGGTTTCGACGTGGTACGCGCCAATGTGCTGGGTGATGCCACCGGCCTCGCCCGAAGCGACCTTGGTGCGGCGGATGTAATCCAGCAGCGAGGTCTTGCCGTGGTCGACGTGGCCCATGATGGTGACAACCGGCGGACGCGTGACCTTGTCGCCCTCGAGCTCCGCCGCGCTGGTGTGCGAGGCAAGCGCCGCTTCGGCGTCGTTATCGGTAACACGAACCGGATTGTGGCCGAGTTCTTCGATGACCAGCGATGCGGTATCGAAATCGATGGTCTGGTTGATGGTCGCCATGACGCCCATCTTGAACAGCGCCTTCACGACTTCGGCGCCCTTCACGGCCATCTTCTGCGCGAGGTCGGCGATGATGTTGTTATCACCCACCACCACGTCGCGAACGACAGCCGCCGTCGGGCGGGTGAAGCCGTGCGGACCGCTGGATGCCGCGGAGCCACGCTGCGGCTCGGAACGGCCACCCTTGCCCGGCTTGCCACGACCACCCTTACCGCTGGAACGGCGGGCGCGGTCGGCATCGGACAGGTGCATTTCGCCGGCGGCGAAACGCTTGCCACCCGCTTCGCGATCGCCACCGCGACCGCTGCCCGCACCTGCACCGCCACCACCGTGCTTCGGACGCGCGTTACCGCGCGTATCGTTGGCTGCGGCGACAGCGCCAGGCGCCGGGCGAGCGCCCGCGCCTGCCGGTGAGGCCGGGCGGGCAGCAGGCGCAGCCGGACGGGCCGCAACTGGCGCAGGAGCCGGCGCGGGGGCCGGTGCCGGCGGCGGCGTCGGCTTGGAAACAATGCGCTCACGCTTACGCGGCTCGTGGATGCGCGGCAGGATCATGCCGAGCGAGCGCGTATCGAGCTTGGCCGTCTGGTGGCCGGGCTGGTCGTCGCCCGCGGCAGCCGGCGTGGCGTCCGTGGGCGCCGGAGCGGCGGCCGTTGCCTCGGCGGCAGCGACCGGCGGTTCAACAGCCGACGCGGCGGCGACACGCGACGCTTCCTCGGCGCGCGCACGCTCGGCGGCAGCCGCGGCTTCCGCCTGGCGGCGCGCCTCGATGGCGGCCTCTTCCTGGCGACGCGCTTCGGCTTCCGCTTCACGGCGCTCGGCTTCAGCCTGGGCGCGCAGCTCAGCTTCCTCGCGGCGCTGGGCTTCTTCGTGCTCACGCTGGGCCTGCGATTCGGCCAGCTTTTGAGCCGCCTCGTCGCGCTCGTTATCCACCGGTGCCTCATCGGCGATGGCGCTGCGCTTCACGTAGGTGCGCTTGGCGCGCACTTCCACGTTCACCGTCTTCGCCGGGCCAGCCCCGCGGCCGGAGCCGCCGCTGACCTTCAGCTCACCGACGGTTCGGCGCTTCAGGGTGATCTGGCGCGGCGCGCTGTCGTCCGCTTCGGGAGCGGGTTCGTTCTTGCCGTGCGTACGGCGCAGGAAGCCGAGCAGCTTCACCTTTTCAGTGCTGCTGATGACCTGCTCCGCGTTGGAGAAATTCATTCCGGCCTCGCCAAGCTGCGAAAGCAGCTTGTCGACCGGCATACCCAGTACCTGGGCGAGTTGTTTAATCGTGACGTCCGACATCGTTCATTATTCTCCGCCGTTCCCGCGCGTTACCCGTGCCATTGATGCGATCTCAGGCTGCCTCCGTCCCTGGCGGGAAGCCTCGTGGCTTCCCTCGGGGCGCCCCTCCGGGGCGCTTCCGGTGCCGCGCTTAGCCGCCCTTCTCCAGTCGGGCGATCATCGGAGCGCGCGCAGCCATGATCAGCTGCTTGGCGCGATCCTCGGTCATACCTTCAATATCGATGAGCTCGTCGACGGCCAGGTCGCCCAGGTCATCCAGCGTCCGCACGTTGCGCTCGACGAGCGCATAGGCGGTGGCCTCATCCATGCCTTCCAGGTCGAGCAGGTCCTGGTCCGGCCCTTCAACGTTTTCTTCGACGGCCAGCGCTTCGGTAAGCAGCGCATCGCGGGCGCGGGCGCGGAGCTCTTCGACGATGTCTTCGTCAAAGCCTTCGACGGCGAGCAGTTCGGCGCTGGGCACGTAGGCGATTTCCTCGATGGAGGAGAAGCCTTCCGCGACCAGGATGCCGGCGATTTCTTCGTCGACCTCGAGCTTGTCCTGGAACAGCGCCAGGGCGGCGGCCTGCTCGGCCTCGCTCTTGGCAGTGACCTGGTCCTGGGTCATGACATTGAGCTGCCAGCCGGTGAGCTTGCTGGCAAGGCGCACGTTCTGGCCACCGCGGCCGATAGCCTGGGACAGCTTGTCCTCGGCGACCGCGATATCCATGGAGTGCTTTTCCTCATCCATGATGATGGACTGCACTTCGGCCGGCGCCATGGCGTTGATGACGTACTGCGCCTGGTTGTCGTGCCACAGGATGATATCGACGCGCTCGCCATTGAGCTCATTCGAAACGGCCTGGACGCGCGAACCGCGCATGCCGATGCACGCGCCGATGGGATCGGTGCGCGTATCGTGGGCCACCACGGCGATCTTGGCGCGGTCGCCCGGATCGCGGGCGCAGCCCTTGATCTCGACCAGGCCCTGGCCGACTTCGGGCACCTCGAGCTTGAACAGCTCCATCATGAATTCCGGTGCGCTGCGCGAAACGAACAGCTGCGGACCGCGGATTTCCGACTTCACTTCGTACAGGTAGCCACGGACGCGATCGCCCACGCGGTGCGATTCGCGCGGAATCGTCTTGTCGCGCGGGATGAAGGCCTCGGCGTTGCTGCCCAGGTCGAGGTAGACATTGCCGCGCTCGACGCGCTTGACGATGCCGGTGACGAGTTCGCCCACCCGATCGACGAAGGCATCGACCACCTGCTGGCGCTCGGCCTCGCGGACGCGCTGCACGATGACCTGCTTGGCAGCCTGCGCGGCGATACGGCCGAACTCGGCGTTCTCGATCTGGTGCTCGACCCAGCCACCCACTTCGGGCGTTTCATCCTCGCCCGCTTCATCCTCGGCATCCATCATGCGGATCTGGTAAGACGGATCTTCCATCTCGCCATCGTCAGCGATGATTTCCCAGCGACGGAACGTCTCGTAATCACCCGTGTCGCGGTCGATCTCGACGCGGATATCCGGGTCCTCTTCGGGGTAGCGCTTCTTGGCGGCCGAGGCGAGCGCCGCTTCCATGGCTTCAAAAATGACTTCGCGCGGCACGCCCTTTTCGTTGGCGACCGCGTCGACTACCAGCAAAAGTTCTTTGCTCATTGCCGCTACTCCCATGAGGATGCCCCGCGGCATCCCGTCGTCGTTTATTTGGATTTCTTCTTTGCGCCCGGAGCCGGCTTCGGCTGTGGTGCATAGCCGAGGGCCACCCAATCAGGCACCACGCGGGCGCTTTCAACGTCCGCGTGCTCGAATTCGAACTTGCCGGCCTCGCCTTCCAGGACAATGTGCTCGCCGTTTACTTCAACGACGTTGCCCTTGAGCCGGCGGCGGCCCTCGATCGGGGCCTTCAGCAGCACCTTCACTTCCTGGCCGATCAGGCGCGCGAACTGCGCGGCGCTGAAAATCGGCCGGTCGATGCCGGGCGAGGAGACCTCAAGTACATAGTTGCCGGGGATCGGATCTTCAACATCCAGCCAGGCCGAGAACTCGCGGCTGGCCGATTCGCAATCGTCCACGGTGACTTCCGGCGATTCGCGGCCTTCGCGCAGCTCTTCCGGTACATCCAGATAGACGCGCAAGGTGCTCTGCCCGCCACCGGCAGGGGAAAATTCGATGCCCAGGACCTCGAGGCCGAGGTCGGCAACAATCTCCGAAAAGCGTTGTGTTAGTGCGTTGGTGTCCACGTTACCTACGGTTTTCTGGTCGCCAGAAACAAAAAAAGGCCCCGAACGGCCCATTCCTTTCGTCGCCGATGTATCCCGACACTTTCCTCCACAGCGCCTGCGAGAAGCCTTGATGGCGCTCACGAGTGTCGCGGGACGCGCTCCCTGCGCCCAACAAAAAAGCCTCACGAGGAGGCTTTCTTGTAAAAAGAAAGGTCCTGAAGCGACGGCGGCCAGCGACACACGATCGATGGTTAACGGCGCTTAAGATTCAGCAATTCTAGCGCAAATCGACGGCTTCGCGCAAGTTCACCCCCACCCGTGAAACGGATGTAACGCCGCGCCACCCCGCGCGTTATTGGCCCTAGAATGAGCCATGGCCGATCGGGGGAATTCGGACGGATGGATGGGGTAACCGGGCTGGACGTCCACACGCTAGGCATTATCGGCCTGGCCGTGGGCATTGCCATTGCGCTGAGTTTCTCGCTGATGAGCCTTGTGCTCCGCG
The DNA here is from genome assembly GCF_050435445.1 of Luteibacter sp. 621. Classification (NCBI taxonomy): domain Bacteria; kingdom Pseudomonadati; phylum Pseudomonadota; class Gammaproteobacteria; order Lysobacterales; family Rhodanobacteraceae; genus Luteibacter; species Luteibacter sp. 621. The sequence continues at coordinate 134,836 of NZ_JBNDKI010000004.1, forward strand.
GCATGGCGGCGCTGCACGTGTGGGCCGCGGCTTTCTGGCTGCTCACCTTTGCCGGCCTGGCCCAGGGATACGACGAGAACGGTAGTTTTCTTTCAGCCATTATCGGTAGCGTACTGATTGCGCTGGCAAATGCGGCCATGCTGATCGGCATAGCCATGCACCTTGGGCACCCCTTGCGATGGCGCGGGCCGGCCCTGGTCATTGTCCTGTTTCTGTTGATCCAGGTCGGTTTCATGGTGTGGCCGCCCAGCCAGCCACTGGAAAGCGCCGTATTCGGCCTGAAAAGCATCTTCTGGGATGGCTGGATGGTGTTCTTCCTGCTGCGGGCACCGCGCGAGCTCAAGGCCGGCAGCCTGTTTACCGCCCTGGTCTTCGTGATCGATGCCCTGTTCTACGTCGCTCGCGGGCTCGTCTCGCTCCACCCTGAGATGGAATCCCCCGAACTGGCGTCGCTCCTGACGACCTCCAACTACCTGTTCGGGATCCTCTGTACGTTCCTGTTGAGCACCGGCTTCACCCTGATGCTCTCCCAGCGGCTGGTCCACGACCTGCGGGTGGCCGCCAACGTGGATGGGCTTACCGGCCTGCTTAACCGTACCGCCCTGCTCAAGGCCGCCGCGCCCGTGCTCCAGGCCAACCGCGAGCACACCCACGCGGTGCTGTTGTTCGACCTGGACCATTTCAAGGCGATCAACGATCGCTGGGGCCACGCCGGCGGCGATGCCGTGCTCCAGCACTTCACCCGCACCCTGCGTGAGGGCGGCATCCCCGCTCGCGCCCTGCTTTCGCGCTACGGCGGCGAGGAGTTCCTGCTGCTTGCCCCCTGCACCAGCGCGAACGTGGCCGTGACCCTGGCCGAGTCGCTGCGGGCGCTGGTCGAGCGCTCGCCCGCGCATTACGCGGGTGAACCGATCATGTTCACCACGAGCGTGGGCGTCGCCACCGGCACCGGCACCCACATCCAGCGCCTGATCGACACGGCGGACGCCGCGCTCTATCAGGCCAAGCGCACCGGCCGCGACCGGGTAGAGGCCATGGTTTCCGATCCGTCGGCAGGTGACCGCGTCAACGAGGCTACTTCCGCCGCCAGCGCGCTGACCTGACGTTCAAGCCGAGCGCCTAACGACGCCCGGGGTGGTAGAAAGCCCACAAGCCTGGCGTGGCATAGGCCTTCTGCCATGCGCCGTGGCCCACGCCCGGGTATTCCGTGTAGCGCACGGGCGAGCCGGTGGATTTGAGCGCGGCGTACATGCCCCGGGACTGTTCCGGGGAGACGGCCGTATCGTCAGCACCGTGGAATATCTGGATCGGTGTCCCTCGCACCCTGCGCGCGACCCAGGTGAAAACAGCCTCAGCCCCATCCTGGACCGGGGCACCCCAAATGCCGCTGCTCAGCGCGCCGTCCCAGGTCGACGAAACGCCGCCACACACGATGACCACGCTCGCGAATTCGCCAGGGTGTTCGGCCGCCAGTTTCCACGCGCCGTAACCGCCATCAGATAGACCGGTGAGGTAGACCTGCTTCGGGTCAGCGTGAAACTCGGTGACCGATAACCGCAGGATGGCCAGGGCCGCTGCCGATACGGTGTTGTTGTTCCAGCTCGCGCCACTGCGCGCCTGGGGCATGACGACGACCGCGGGGAAATCCGGGTGCTCGAGCAACCAGGGCGGCAGCCCCTGGCTCAGCTGCTTTTGATTGTCGTCGCCCCGTTCGCCACTGCCGTGCAGGAACAGAACGATCGGCGGATGGGTGGACGCATCGAGCCCAGCCGGTACGAACACCTGGTACCGGTAATCCACACCCTCCACTTTCGCGGCGCGTTCTTCAAAATGGCCGGAGGCGGCCGATGCGGATGTCGTGGCAATAACAAGCAGCAGTCCGGTCAATCGCTTCATAGGTCACGTCCTTGAGGGGGGGCGAGATGTCATCACATGCCCACGAAAGCGACGTTGCCGATCCAGTTCTTCGTCCGGCGCGCCAGTCGTGCGTCCTCAGCCTCGCCATCGAAATCCACGGACACCGGATCCGACAGTGCGCCACCGTTGTCGAACGTACGCGTATTGACCACGGCATAGAGGCGGCCGTCAATTTCGCTCGTGCACACGGGCACCACACCACAGCTGGCGCACACTTGGAAATCGGCGGTCTGCGTACCGAAACGGTGTCGGGAGACGCGGGAGCCATCGACGATGTGGACGTGCAATGCCGCCTGTGGATTCGCGGTCCACGTCGCGCCGTGCTTCTGGCAGAACGTACAACCACAAGCCCGCTGTGCAACCGGAACACCCTCCGGCCAATCCAGGTCAAACGCGATGTTGCCGCAGTGGCAGGCGCCATGGATCCGCATCGAACACTCCTTCTCGGGCTACGCGCCATGGTAGCGCGCCACGCGCCGATGTTTAGCGTTCTTCCAGCCAATGCCACGGCGGCTCATCGAGCATGCCCTGCCCTTCGATTTTCGTCTGGCTCAACGTTTTCTCAAGATGGACGGGCTGACAGGCATCCGACCCTTCCAGGGTCGCGATAAGCCGCGAGGCATGCGATACCACCCACACCTGGCTACGTGTGGCCGCATTCAGTATCAGGCGGCCCAACGCGGGCAACAGATCGGGGTGCAGGCTGGTCTCCGGCTCGTTAAGCACCATGAGCGGTGGCGGCCGAGGCGTATGCAGGGCCGCGATCCACAGCAGGTAACGCAACGTGCCATCGGAAAGCTCTGCCGACGAAAGCGGGCGCAGTAGCCCTGGTTGGTGGAAGCGAAGACTGAGCCGCGCGCCTTCAGACACCACCGACACGTGCGCACCCGGGAACGCATCGTCAACCGCAGCATCCAGCGCGCGCGTATCACCGATTTCCCGAATCGTCTGCCACGCCGCGGCGAGATCCCGGCCATCGTGACTCAACACGGGCGTGCGCGTGGCCAGTTGCGGTGCGCGCGCAGGCGCATCGGCGTCGGAGCGGAAATGGTCGTAGAAGCGCCACGCACGGATCGTTTCGCGCAGGGCGAGCACTTCGGGGGCACGTTCAGGATCGGCGATCTGGGTGAACATGGACTCGAAGGGCGCGAGGTGCTGCGCCACTACACGCCACGCCTTCCCATCGCGCGAGCGCACGGAAGGACCCTTGCGTATCACCAGCTTGCCAGCGTCGCGCAGGAACGGGCCGCTGAAGATAACCTCTGACTTGATCGCGGGATCGAAGTCGAACATCGACATGGAGGGCTCCGGGTAGCCAAGATCGATGGCATACCCAAACTCATCGGCGGCGAAGCCTAACTTCAACGCGATGGCGTTCTCGCGCATGGTGCCCTGCACGGGCTCACTCCCTGCCAGCATGCCTTTCGAGAATTTCTCAGGCCCCGCCCACAAGGTCGAGCCCAGGCCACCCTCGCGCGAAAGTGCCCCGACCACACCCCCCTGCGCCGTTTCAGCCAACAGGCGAAGCGCCCGGTACAGGCTGGATTTGCCACTGCCGTTCGCACCGGTCACCAGGTTGACCGAGCCCATGGGCATGACGAGCGAACGCAGCGAGCGATAATTGGCGACAGCGAGCGTGGTGAGCATGTTGATCCTTCAACGTGGACGAGCGCACAGCATACGCCCGCAAAATCTCCTCGATTGAGACGGTCCGACCCAACCCGACACGATGCTCCTTAACGCCGCCCGGCTTCGCCGCGGAACTGACTGGGCGGGAGCGGGTGGCTGCGTGACCACGCCCGACGCAACTGCCGGGATGAAGCGAAACCCGAACGCTCGGCCACGGCCTCCATGTCGAGCCTGGACTCAGCCAGCAGCTCGCGCGCCAGCGCCAGGCGCATGCGGCTCACGTATTCGCTGACGCTCATGCCTGCGTGCTCGTTGAACAGGCGGGAAAGATGGCGCGGACTTGCCGCGGCGACCTGCGCCAACATGTCCACCGACCAGGCCCGCGCCGGATCCGACGCCACCGCATCCTGCGCCCGGTGGATGACCGGATGCATATGGTTGCGTCCTTCCAGCCAAGGGGAAAGCTGCGGATCGCCACCAGCGCGGCGCAGGTACACGACGAGGTAGCGCGCGACGGCCACGGCAATAGCCGGGCCCACCTGTTCCGAGACGACATGCAACATCAGGTCGATACCCGAGGTAATCCCGGCACTGCTCAGGCGTTCGCCATCCTCGACATAAAGCCTGTTCTCGCGAACCTTTGCGCCGGGTACGGCGTGCGCGAGCTTTTCGGTATCCGCATGATGCGTCGTGCATTCGAAGCCATCGAGCAGGCCGGCACGACCGACCAACATCGCGCCGGAACAGATCGACATCACACGAATACCCGGGCGCACGACCTTCGCCAGCCAGTCCACGATGGACAGTTCCGCGGCGGCATCATCGGCCGGCGTAGCCCTGGGCTCCCCCATCGGAATATCCGCATGCCCCGGGACCACCACCATCGCGCCCCCGGGCACCCGTGACGGGAATACCCCTATGCCATCGAGACCCAGGCCGATGGAGCTGCCCACCTTGCGGCGAGGTCCGACGAAGGTCACCTCGAAGCGTACATCGGCCTGAAGGAGGTTGGCCTTGCGCAGGACCTCCACGGGGCCCGCCAGGTCCAGCAGGAGAACCCGGGGCGGCACCACGACGTACACGGGCAAGACGGTGCTCATCAGGCGACCTTGCCCAACCCGGCACCCAGCGCCTCTTCCACGGTAGCGATGCGGGCGAACCGATCGGCAAGCACCAGCTCGGTACGCGCGCGGATTTCCGCCGCACTCCATTCGCGGCCAGTGGCATCGGTCATCGGGAAGGTCAGCGTCGCCTCGCCCACGTAGTCCACCGTGTAGCCTAAATCGGATGCGTGGCGGGTGGTGGTCTCGCAGCACTGCTCGGTGCGGATGCCCGAGATAATGATGCGCCGGATTCCATGCTCGGTGAGCCATACGTCCAGCCCCGACCCGACCAGCGCACTGTGGCGGCGCTTGCGGAAGGTAACGGCCGGGGCGATGCGCAGGGGCGCCAGGGTCGTAACGAAGCCCGACGCCTCGGAGAACACGCCCTCCTCTTCCACATGGAAGATCCGAACCACGGGAATACCCCGCGACTGCGCGCCATCGATCAATGCCTGCTGGCGCTCGATGAATGCCGCGACATCGTCCTCGCGGAAATACGGGCGATGGCGGAACGATTCCTGGACATCGATGACGAGGAGAGCGGTATCGGAGGGCATGGTGGTGTACCAGCGGTGGCTTCAGTGGAAGCCAGTTTGCGCCGCCTGCCGTCAGCGGGACAGCCCCTTTGCGGACCGGGACCGGACTATTCACGCCATCACGAAAACGCCCGCCCGGGTGACCGGGCGGGCGATTGAGCGTTACGCGTTTACGGTTAGTTGGTCCAGGTAGCCTTCAACGTCACGCCCGAGAACGCGGCATAACCATTGAGCATCACGTAGTACGTACCGGTCTGCGGCGAGGTCACCGAGCAGGTCTCGGTGTTGCCCGTTACATAGGGGCGGCAGTCATAGCTCGACGTCGTCGGGGCCGAGCCGAACTTCACATACAGATCCGCATCGCCCGAACCACCCGAGATCGCGATCTTCAGGTTTTTGGCACCCGAGGGGATCGCTACCGTGTAGTTGAGCTTGGCGTTCTTCGCCGCCGAAAGGCCGGTCACCGCCACGCCGTTCTGCAGCACGTTGCCACCGCCACCGCCGGATGAGGTCACCGTTACCGACGACGTCTTCGTGTTGGTGGCGCCGGCGTTATCGGTCACCGTTTCGCTCACGCTATAGGTACCCGCCGCCGTGTACGTATGGCTCGGGCTTGCAGCGGTCGACGTGGCGCCATCGCCAAACGTCCACGCATGCGAGGCAATGCTGCCGTCGCTATCCGTCGAGCTATCGGTGAACGTCGCCGTGAGCCCACTGGTGGCCACGCTGAAATTGGCCACCGGCGGTACATTGGTGGTGCCACCACCACCGCTCACCCAGTTCGCCTGGGCGTAGGTGTTGAGCTTGCCGATATCGAAGCTGCCAAAGCCCGTGGCCTCATCGAAACCGGTGGCGGCCGTGTAGCCGTGGCTCTGGTAACCGTTGTTGCCCGAGGTGACGTCGTGCAGCAGCGACGTCTGGGTCGGGAACGCGGCATAGAACTTCGATGCCGGGAAGCCGATGGCGTTGTTCGCTGCTGATTCGATCCTGGCAAACGCGCCAACGAACAACGGCGAGGCGAGCGACGTGCCGCCCACCTGCTCCGTGGATCCATTGACGACGATCAACGCACCAGACGACGACGCGGCATCAAACGAAAGATCCGGGCCAACGCGCTTGGTGCTGCTGGAAACCGACGACTGCCACGACGGCGCGGCTTCGTACAGGCTGGTGCCACCGCCCGTGGCCCACAGGCGCTGGTTGTTGTCACCCTGGCTGGGGGCGATGGCCGAAAGGCCCTCGTTCCACACGGTTTCACCCGACCAGGTTGTGCCGCTGGTGGAGAGCTGGGTACCACCCACCTGGATGACGTACGGCGAACTGGCCGGTTCGCTGACCGAGTAGTGGGTCAGGTCGATCTTCACCGTGCCGGCGGAGTTAGCCACATAGCCCGGCGAACCCGAGGTCGGATCCGTCGACCACTGGTACACGCCAGCGTCGCCCGAGGCGATGGAGAAGATCTGACCCTGCGCGACAGCCTGCTGGAAAATCGCATCATCCGCGGCCTGCGTACCCGATTCCTCGGCAGCCGTTTCGTCTTCGCCGAGTGATACGTTGATCAGCTTGGCGATGTTATCGGTGACGGCCTTGTTGTACGTAGCCGTGATACCTGCGTCGGTGATTCCCGACGAGCTGGAGTTGCCGTTGGCCGAGGTATAGAAGATCAGCTGCTTCACGCCACCCGCGATGCCGACGATGTCCTGGCTATCCAGCGACCATTCACCGTTGGAATCCGGATCGTTCGCAAACGTGCCGCTACCGACCTTGGTAATGGTGCTATTGACCGTGGCGAGCCCTGCGCTGGCGGTAAAGCTGTTGAGATCGGTGACGGTCTGGGTGATCGAACCCCAGGTAATGATGCCCACGGCGGTGTTCGTCGCGGCTGGCACGCTGCTGCCGCCATAAATCGCAGCGAAGTCCTGCGGATGATGTGCCGCGACGGCGGCGGCGGCCTGCGTGCTCGAGGCGGGGCCTGGTACGGTTACGCGCTCGGGGTGGTACACGTGGTGCAGCGTGTGCTTCACGCTGACGTTCTGCAGGCCCAGCACGGCGTTGACGGATTCACCCAGCGCTGCCGGAACAAGGGCCGGCGCATCGTTGGCGAAGAACTCGCGACCGCCGGATTCAAATCGCTTGATCGACGTGTGGAAGCCGGTGGTTGCTGCGCTGGCGTTACCGTCGGCCTCGATCAGCAGGTTGTTCGGCGCCACCTGGATGTTGGTGAAGCCAGACTGCTGCAAGTGCGCGACGACGGCCTGCACCTGCGCTTCAGTCGGCCCGAACTGGGCCTTGAACTGGTCTGGCGAAAGGAACTTGCCATACGCTGCGTTGCCCGGGGTGGTCACGTTGCGCAGGAAAGCCTGCAACTGGTCCGGGTTACGCAACTTCATGCCGATCACGACGTGCAACGGGTGGTCGGCGGCGAGCGCCGTCACCGCCGTTCCTTCGATGGACGGCTGGCCGGTCATGTTGAGCTTGTAACCCGCCGATACCGCCGTCGTCGCAGCGGTGGCAGCCGTGCTGGCCGTGGAGATTTGTGAGGTCGCAGCAGGCAGCAGTGCCGCCTTGGTATTCGTCGTAACCCACGCATCCTCCGCGTGGCTCCCCAGGGATGTCATCGCGAGGGTGATCGCGACCGTCAATGCCGTCTTCCGTGTGACGCGAAAAGCATCGATCTTCATTGCGTTGTGTTCCTTCGTTTGCCCGTAGGAATGCCGCACACATTGCGTGGCGGCGTTGTCACTGCAGGCGCTGGTGCGCAGGAAATTGCGAGCCCCTGGCCGTCGCGCCGTCTTCCCCCTGTCCATCGAGCAGGCGGCCATGGATCTTTCGCGAACCTTTCCGCTCGGGCGCGTTGGTTTACAGTCCGGCGCGACCTGTGACGCCGAGCGTGTAGGTTCAGTGAAGGCGGCGACGTTCTTACGGGAGGCGAGATCCGTGCATCCTGACGGTTTCGCAAGTAATTGCATGACCAAGGGCACGTGACGCATCCACCACGGAACGGTTGCCGTGGGCTACAACTGGCGGATCGACAAGGCGCCGGACGGCGTGCGCCGCCTAAGCCATACAGGCGGCACCTTCGGCATGTCCACCTATGTGGCGTTGTACCCCGACCAGGGCCTCGGCGTGGTGATGTTCGCCAACCGTTCGGGTAACGCGCAGGGTGGCATGGCGGAGCTCACGGAGGCGGTTCGGGCCGCCGCCAGCCACGCCCACTGAGCCACTCCTGCGCCTACGATGAGGTCGTTGCACGTCAAAAAGCGCAAGACCGGGACCGCGGCCGCGATGGCTTCGATGCACGCTGGCCGCACCCTCTCGCTGGAGCCCACCATGACTACCTCGCCGGAAAACCGTTGGAACGAACGCCTGGCCGCCGCGGCCCTGCTGATTGGCACCCGGCTGGACTCACCGCCCAGCCTTGATGAACTCGCCGCCGCGGCCTGTATCTCGCCCTTTCACTTCCACCGGGCCTGGCGTGCGCTCACCGGGGAAACCGTGGGCGAAACCATCGCGCGCCTGAGGATCGAAGCCTCGCAGCACCACCTGCGAGTTGCGGGCGCCACCGTCACGACCACCGCGATGGACACCGGGTTCGCCACGCCGCAAGCCTTTGCCCGCGCCTTTCGCCGACAAACGGGGGTTAGCCCAAGTGCCTACATCGCAGGCGTTGCCGTTGAGAATCGCCCCCTGCCCGATACCGAGGTACGCGTGGTGCTTCGCGAGCCACTGGATGTGGTGGCACTGCGGCGCAACGGAAACGACTACGTTGCCGTGGCCGAGGCATACGGGCGCCTGTTCGCCTGGGCCGGTGCGGCCGACCTCATGGGGCGGTTCGAGGGCATCTACGGCATAGCACTCGATGATGTGGAGAGCGTCGACCATGCACGTTTCGACGCGTGCGTCGCGCTGGGGCCGGTGGAACCGCCCGCAGAATTCACACGGGTCGTGCTTCCTGGCGGCCCCTACCTCACGTTCACCTATCGCGGCGACTACGCGGGCATACCTTCGGCTGAAGCACGGCTCATGGCCAGCGCGCTTCTCGATTTCGATGCGCAACTCGCCGATGCACCGATGCTGCACCGCTACCTCAATGATCCGGACGAAACACCCGTGGAGGAGCTGCTCACCGAACTGCTGCTGCCACTGGCCAGCGGCAGGTAGATATCAGTGATCGCCGCGTGCTCGGGCACATCGGGGAAGAAAGCGACGCGCTGGAAGAACAACGGCGCGTCGCGCGGGGTCTCTCCACTTGCGCTCAGCCACTGGCCGTAGAGAAACCGCACACTGTCGACCAGCTGCGCATCGGAACCCGCGTGACGCAGCACGGCGCACCGGCCGCCAGCGATGCGTGCGGCGACCACGCCCGCGTCGTTGGGGGCCACGTCGGTACACGTACAGCAGATGTCCATCCTGTACGTTTCAGGGGGTGTTTCGTCAGGATCGTTGTAAACGAGGTTCCATGTGGCGGCTTTCGCCGGCGGCAGCGTATTGGCACGACGCCAGGCGATAAAGCGGCGAATGGTTTCGCCGATCCGCTCCGGCGGCCCGACATGCGCAAGGCATGCCACCGGGGTTTCCGGGAAGTCCACGATCCGTACATCGGTCTGCGAGTGTGCCACGCGCATGTGAAACCTCCTTACTTCATCCAGGTCCTGCCAGGCACGCGCCCAGCGCGCCCAGTCGGGTTGCTCGCGAAATGCCGAAGGCGATTGCCCAAGGCGCTGACGGAATGCTCGGGAAAAGCCTTCAGCGCTCTCGTAGCCAGCATCGAGTGCCATGGCCATGACGGATACGTCGGGCCGGAAAGCTGCTTGCCACGCGGCACGTTTGAAGCGCGACAACTGCACGTAACGGTGCACCCCCATGCCTGTCACCGCGGCGAAGCCCCGGTGCAAGTGATACGGCGAATAGGCCGCTTGTGCAGCAAGGGTATCGAGCGAAAGATCCCCATCAAGGTGGTTGTCGATGTAACCAAGCAAGTGGCGGAAGCGTTCTTCGGTCATGGGTAGAGCGTACCCGCCAGCCTGGCGGTGCGCATGACCGATCTTGCGAAGAGCGGCACGGCGCAAACGGCTGGGCAACCTCGGCTAGCCGCTCCGCGTCAGCGCGAACGGCAGGCCGGAACATCCACCCAGCGCAACCCCAGCCAGCTCGGACGTACGACAAGCGCGCACTGGTTACCCACAACGAGGCGGCCAGGCGGCAGGGCGTAGAGCGGAAACCGGCTACGGAGGCCAAAGGTAAATGTGGATGTGCCTCCGAACTCGATAACGAGGCTCGCGGGCGTCGAACGGGACGCCGCTTCTTCGGTTACCGCGATGATCGTAGCCGCCTCCACGACCGATGGCCTGACGCGATCGAAGCGCATGTTCGCGTAAGCAAGCATACGGTCGGCCCAAAACGCCGTCAGCCCGAAGACCAGCGCTGAGAACGCGACAAATCGCACGCGATCCTTCCAGCCGAGGCCACGCCATGGTGGCATCCCCGCAAGAAGCACGATGATGCCAGCGACGTAGAGCGCCATGGTCCACAGGCCCGGATCGAGGATCTGCCAATCGAACATGCCGCGAAAGAAGAACACACCCGGCAACAGGCTAACGAGCAAGAACCCGATTCCCTTACCGGCCTCCTTGCCCGTCAGGCCAAAGAACCGTGTCCTTACTGAAAGGGTGATGGCTCCCACCAGGTTAAGCACGGACAGGAACCACACGATGGGTTGCCCGCGCATGAACATCGACAGCAGGCACAACGCGACACTGATACCTACCAGGGTGCGCTCCTGCCGATTCCACCGACTCCAGTTCTGCCAGCGCTCCTCGGGCGATGCGCCAAACGCGTCATCGCGCTCCACCGTTGATCGATGGGCCGTCTTCACGTACGCCTTGAACTCATCGCGTGACATGTTCGCGAACGGATTGGTTAAGGGTTGATCGCGCAAGCGCTCGACCCAGGTGCCACGCAGGCTCCGCACAAGGAAGCCGGGAATCGCCCTGTTTGGCGCATCCATGGAAAACAGGGTCAAGCGTCCTTCGATAAGGCCCTTGGTAGGCGTTGCCAACACGACCTGCTCGCGCCGCACCCGCCATGCCGACATGAAAAAGCGGCGTAGCTCGAGTTCGTCGCCGTCCAGGATGGCGACGGCTGTCAGGTTACGCACTGCCAAGAAAAGCGGCAGTGCGAAAGCAAGCATGAAGGCGACGGGTACCAACACCATCACCGTCCCGTCCCACACGATTGTCCGGGCAATTGCGAACACAAGCACGCCGAACACCAGCGCCCCGGCGCCATACCAAAGCAACGCGGGTACATGCGGCCTGGCAACGACACGCTCCGCGCTCATGGGCGCTTCGCGCCCGGGTCCTATCGCATCCATGCCCGCCCCCACCCGAAAGATTTTGCGATTGTACCCTACAAGGTTACCGGCGAGCTGGCGCCGTGGGCGTGGACATCGGTATCCGCGGTTCCGGCTCGAAGTTGCCGGGGCGACCCGCTTCCGGCGGCATGTTCATCAATTGCGCCGTTGGCGTGGCCTGCTCGATATGGATCGATCCCAGCGAGGCCATCGCCTCGAAGAAGTGCCACGGGGCGCCATCGCCCACACCTAATGCAATGTGCGTGGCATCGTAACGACCCTGTGCCGAATCGAAGCTCACCCACCGCCCATTGATCCAGGCTTGCGTCCAGGCGTGCGGAATGAAGACACGATTCGCGCCGGCAAAGCGATCGACATACACAAGCCCGGTGACCACCCGCGCGGGAATACCGAGCGAACGCGCAAACGCCGTCAACAATACGGCGTGCTCCGTGCAGTCACCCTTCTTGCTCTCAAGGGTATCCAGTGCCGAGGCGTAGCCAATGTCCATGCCCTTCGTGTCAATGGCATCGGTAAGATAGGCCCGCAGCCGGCGCATACGCGCCATATCCGACGATGCATCGCCCACGATGGCTTCGGCCGCCTGGTGTATGGCCGGCGCATCGGATTGCACCCAGGGATTTGCCTCGGTGTCTTCCTTCGCCGGACCGGGCTCATCGCCGTGTGGCAAGGGCCGGCCGACGTCCAGCTGATAAACACCTGCACTGATATCGCTAACGCGTTGCTCGTCGGTCTCGACGAAGGGATTGGGATGGTTTCCCTGGACTGAAATGCGATAGCGAATTGGGGCGGAACGAACGGCACTGGGAAGGATGCGTGGCGACGGCGACATGGCGCTACGTAGCACGTCGACGTCCTGATCAGGCGCGGAGGCGCACGCCTCATCGCATGTGGCCATTTCAATGCGGTACGCCAGCATGGGCGCCACCGACCGTCGGATCTCGCCGCGGTCATTTACCCAGATCTCGGTCCACTGCGAACCGCCCGAGCCAGTCAGTGCTTCGCGCAGGTGGTGCAGGCGCTCCTTGCCTCCAGGAAGATCAACCATGTCATCGCCCACCACCGACACATCGAGGTTCGCTACCTGCTGCTTCTCGGGCTGAAATGTGCGAAGGCTGTACGTCGTGCCCGGCGCGAAGCCCTGCTTGATGATCGCGAGCCGCTGTCCTTCCGGCAGCGTTGCGCCTTCGGGCCATTGCATCAGCGTTACTTTGGTCTGTCCCCCAACGGTGCTGGAAAGCTGGAACACCCCGGGCCCGTGCGGCTCGACATTCACTTGCGTGGCATCCGCGCCCTGCCCTGATGCCGTGGAGAAGGTTACGGGCACGCCATCCACGGTCTCGACGATGCGCGCATCACTATGCGTGATAAGCGGCGTCTTGAAACGCGCCATGCGCAGGTCGAGCGACTGCGTCGTCACCACGTTCCCCGCTTGCACGTCGCGCTGGATGTGCACCTTGCCAATCTTCTGACCATCAAGCATCACGGTCATCCACGTATCTGCTGCGTGGACGCAAACAGGGGCAAGCGCGATGCAGCCAAACGCGAGAACGTGCAAGAGACGCATGAGAATCCTTTCAGCGTTGGAGTACCCCATAAACCGCATGATGCCGGGCGGCGTCAAGGCGATTGTGCGTATATGACAATGAATTTAACTGGCGCCGGCAGCGTTAGCTCCCCGGTCTCGAACTCGGCACAAGGTCGCCAAGGGCGCGGCGCACATAATCCGGGCGCACCGTGGTGGGCAACGAGGTGGCGGTGCCCGTCGCCATGGATTCCGTCCGCTGCATGGTGATCGCACCCAAGGTCGATGTGGCGGCGAAGAATCGCCATGGGTCACCGTCCCCCACGGCCATCACAATGTGGGTGGTGTCGTACACGCCCTGCGCCGAATCGAAGCTTACCCAGAAGCCATCGAGCCATGCCTGCACCCACGCATGCGGTACGAACACATGGTCTGCGCCACCGAACCGATCGTTATAGACCAGGCCACTGACAATGCGCGTAGGAATGCCCAATGACCGCGCAAGCGCCGCAAGCAGTACCGCGTGCTCGGTGCAATCACCACGACGGCTCCGCAAGGTCTCCGTCGCGGCGCCATAATCCACATCCAGGCCAGTCCTGTTGATGTAGTAAGTGAGGTACGAGCGCAAGCGCCGCATACGCTGGCCATCCGCCTGTGCGTCGCCCACGATCTGCAACGCCATCGCGCGGATCTCGGGCGCATCGGACTGTACCCACGGGTTTGCGGCGGTATCTTCATCGGTAGGCGGCGGTTCGCCACCTGACCCGAATTGCGGCGGATAGCCGACGTCGACCTGGTAGGTACCCCCGCCAAGGTCTGTCACGCGCTGCTCATCGGTATTCACGAACGGCATGCCGTGTTCTCCGCGCACGGTGATCGCGTAACGCATGGGCGCGACACGTACCGCCACGGGAAGAGGTTGCGGCGCGCCGACCATCGCCGCGCTAAGGATATCTACCGCCTGATCAGGCGCATCGGCGCAAGCCTGATTGCAGGCCGCCATTTCGATGTGGAACGCGAGCAATGGAGAAATCGAACGACGAACGAGCCCCGCATCGTCGACCCATAGCTCGGTGGCCTGGGTGCCGTCGCTACCCGCCAGCACCTGCTTCAGGTGATGCAGGTGTTCCCGGCCCGCAGGGAGATCGACCCATTCATCACCGACGACCGTCACGGCCAGATCGGCCACCTGTTGCCTGGAAGGCTCGAAAACGCGCAAGGTGTACGCCGCACCGGGGCGGAAGCCATGGCCCACCGTCGCTAACCGCTGCCCCTCCGGCAGCAAGGCACCATCAGGCCATTGCAACAGGCTTACCTTCGATTGCGCATTGATGGTGCGATCGACCTGGAATACGCCGTCATCGCGCCGCTGTGCCGTGGACGCCGTGGCGCTGGTGCCCTGCCCACCGTTGGACGAGAACGCCAGGGGGCCACCTGCCGTCGACTCAACCGTGCTCACGTGCGTGTGAATGACCATCGGCGTTTTCAGCCGGCTCACCCGAAAATCGAGCGACTGCGTGGTGATGACCTGGGCGCCCTGACTATCGCGCGTCACATGCATCTGGCCGACCTTCTGGCCATCGAGCATGACACTCATCCACGTATCCTGGGCAAAGGCGCCCAGCGGCGCCAGGCCGAACCACCCCACCATCACTGCAACCGGGATACGCACGGGAATCCTTCCGTCGTTTGGATGCCCTATAAGGGGGCCACGGCGGTAGCGAGTCAAGCCCGCGCGAGCACACCCGGGCCTTACCGTATCCCGTCAAGCCCGGACACTAGCTGCACAAGTTCGCGCCATACCGAAGGCGCGACGGCGGTGACCACGCTGATAAGCAGCACCATTCCCCACAGCCGTTGCTTCCAGTCGAGCAGTTTCCTGACATCGGCCTCCATGGCCTTCGCGCCCTTCTTGAGGCCGCTCACGTCAGCCTTAAGCGCACCGACATCCACCTTCAGCACGGCCACATCGACCTTGAGCCCGCTGACATCGACCTTAAGGGCTGTGACGTCCGACTTGAGCTCGGCGATCGATGCCTCAACCGCCCCGAATTTCGCATCGAACTTGGCATCGAGCTTGGCCAGCGACGAGGTGATATCCAAAAGGATGTCGACGCTGATGTGCCCAGGGGCGGTGACGTTTGTGCAGACAACCACGGATTCAGCTCCCTCGAAGTGAGGGGCTACGGTAACCAATCATCAAGGAAACCGATGTCGGCCTCCCACGCCAATCCGTGTAGTCCAAAAGAAAAAAGGCGCTGACCGAAGTCAGCGCCTTTCAAAAATCCTGGTAGCGGGGGCAGGATTCGAACCTGCGACCTTCGGGTTATGAGCCCGACGAGCTGCCAGACTGCTCCACCCCGCATCAGAGAAAAAAAGTATAGCGACGTGGCCAGATTCTTGCAAGCCCTTTCTTTCAACTTTGTGAAAAAAAGAGCTTGCCCGAACACACCATCAGACGCCGAACGCCCTCTGGCACCACGCAAACAGCGGCGACCAAGCGAAGCCGAGCACCAGCAGCGCGATGGCGTTGACCGACAGCACCCAGCGCGAAGCGACGTCCGACGTTGCACGCACATCGGTACCTTCGTTCGGCTGGTCGAAGTACATAACCTTTACGACGCGCAGGTAGTAGTACAGGCCGATGATCGCGAACACCGCACCCGCAATAGCCAGCCACAGGTAGCCCGCATCCATGGCGGCCTTAAGCACCAGCAGCTTGCCGAAGAAGCCGAACAGCGGCGGCACGCCGGCCAGCGAGAACATCACCAGCAGCATCATGAAGGCGAACCACGGCGAACGCTGGTTCAGGCCCTTCAGGTCGTCGATCTCTTCGCACTCGAAGCCGGCGCGCGAGAGCACCAGGATCATGCCGAACGCGGCGGCGCTGGTGAGCGCGTAGCTGACGGCATAGAACATCGAGGCCGAGTAGCCTTCCGGACCGGCATTGACCAGGCCGACCAGCAGGTAACCCATGTGCGAGATGGTCGAATAGGCCAGCAAGCGCTTCAGGTTGGTCTGCACGATGGCGACGAGGTTACCGATCGCCAGCGACAGCACGGCCAGAACCGCCAGCATCAGCTGCCACTGCCCCGCAAGACCTGCGGTACCGCCAGCGATATCGCCCATGCCGGTCGACAGCAGGCGGTAAGCCATGCCGAACGCCGCCAACTTCTGCGCCGAACCGATGAAGATGGTCACGGCCGTCGGCGACCCCTGGTACACGTCCGGGATCCACATGTGGAACGGTGCGGCGCCCAGCTTGAAGCCGATGCCGACGATCAGGAACACCAGACCGAACAGCAGCAGCGTGTGCCACTCGTTACCGACGATGGCGGCGTGGATAGCGTGCAGGTCCAGGCTATGCGTGGCTCCGTACACCATGGACATGCCGTAGAGCAGCATGCCCGAGGCCAGCGCACCCAGCACGAAGTACTTGATGGCCGCTTCGGAGGACAGGCGCGAATCGCGGTTCAGCGCGACCAGCGCATACGACGACAGCGTCAGCAGCTCGAGGCCCAGGTACACGGTGACCAGGCTGCCAGCCGACACCAGGAACATGATGCCGACGGTAGCGAAGATGGTGAGCGTGTAGAACTCGCCGAACGGGATCGCCCGCTCCTTCAGGTACGGCTTGGCGTAGATGAAGATCACCGCGGTGATGAGCAGCGAGAAGACCTTCAGTACTTCCGAGACGCCGTCGCGGACGAACATGCCGCCAAACGCGGTGACGCTGCCATCCGGCTGGCCGCTCACGACCAGGTAGGCACCTACCAGCAGGACCAGTACGGAGAGCCAGTGGACGGCCCCCTTCTGGCCCGGCTTGAGGAACGCATCCAGCATAAGCAGGACGCACGCCGCGACCGTGAGGTAAGCCTCGGGGAGCAGGATAAGGATGTCATTGATACCAGGCATGGACTAATTCCCGCTCAGACTTTCGTAATGGCCAGCTGCTCGACCAGGCGAGCGACCGACGCATCCATGAGGTGGACCAGCGGCTCCGGCCAGATACCGAAGACCAATACGCCGGCGGCGAACGCGGAGAGCATGAAGATCTCGCGGCCGTTGACGTCGGTCAGTTCCTTCACGTGCGGGTTGGTGATATCGCCCCACAGCACGCGCTTCACCATCCACAGCGTGTAGGCAGCACCGATGATCAGCGTGAAGGCGGCGAACAGTGCGATCCACGGATTGGCGCTGAACGAGGCCAGGATGACCATGAACTCGCCGACGAAACCACTGGTGCCCGGCAGGCCACTATTGGCCATGGCGAACAGCACGTAGAACGGCGCAAAGATGGGCATGACGTTGATCACGCCGCCGTAATCCTTGATCTGGCGCGAGTGCAGGCGGTCGTACAGCACGCCAATACAGCTGAACATCGCGCCAGAGATGAAGCCGTGCGAGATCATCTGGACCATCGCACCCTGCATACCCAGGCGGGCGGCATCGGGGTTGTTGGCTTCACGCACCAGCATGAAGGCGATGAAGATACCCAGGGTCACGAAACCCATGTGCGCGATGGACGAGTACGCCACCAGCTTCTTCATGTCGCCCTGCACGAGGGCCACGTAACCGATGTAGCAGACCGCGATCAGCGACAGGACGATGATCAGCCAGGCGTAGTGCTCGGACGCATCCGGCACGATCGGCAGCGAGAAGCGCAGGAAGCCGTAGCCACCGATCTTCAGCATGACCGCCGCCAGCACCACCGAACCACCGGTAGGCGCTTCCACGTGGGCATCCGGCAGCCAGGTATGCACCGGCACCATCGGCACCTTGATGGCGAAGCCCAGCAGGAAGGCGAAGAACAGCCAGCTCTGCTCGGTGAGCGTGAGCGGCACCTTGGCCATATCGGCGATGGCGAAACTGCCACCGGTCTTGTGGTACAGGTAAATCAGGCCGATCAGCATGAAGATCGAGCCGAAGAACGTGTAAATGAAGAACTTCAGCGTGGCGTACACACGGCGCGGACCACCCCAGATACCGATGATGACGAACATCGGGATCAGCATGGCTTCGAAGAACACGTAGAACAGCAACGCGTCCGTCGCGCAGAACACGCCGATCATGCAGCCCTCGAGGACAAGCATGGCCGCCATGTACTGGTGTGGGCGATTCTGGATCACTTCCCAGGCGCCCACGATCACGAGGATCTGGACGAAGGTGGTGAGCACGATCAGGGCGACGGAAATACCGTCGACCGCCAGCGAGTAGTGAATGCCAAGCGACGGGATCCAGTTGAAGGATTCCGTGAGCTGCAAGGTGCCGGCAGCGGCATCATAGGCAGGCAGGAGGGCAAGGCTGGCGGCGAAGGTGGCAACCGCGACCAGCAGCGAGATCCAGCGGGCGAGGCCTGGGCGACCGGAGCCGGCCAGCAGCACCGGGATGGCGCCGACGACCGGGAGCCAGATCAGCAGGCTGAGCAAGTGATTCGACATAGAGCTCGTTTCCCTTATTGCCCGATCAGCCAGTACCCGCCCAGGAGCAGGATAAGGCCGAGGATCATGGCGAACGCGTAATGGAAGAGGAATCCGGACTGCAGGCGGCGTGCACCACCCGCGATGCGCTGCACGAGGCCAGCCGAGCCGTTGACGATCGCGCCATCGATGAGGCCCTGATCGCCTACCTTCGACAGGCCTTCGCCCAGCTTCACGCCGCCCTTCGCGAACACCGCGAAGTACAGTTCGTCGATCCAGTACTTATTGTTGAGCAGGTTGTACACCGGCTTCAGCGCGTTCTTCGCCTTGTCAGCGACGGACGGGTTGAACAGGTACACGTAGGTCGCGACGACGAAGCCGGCGAGCGCGATCCAGAACGGGGGCTGCATGAAGCCGTGCAGGCCAGCGGCCACCGCACCGTGGAACTCGTGCGCGAGTTCGCCAAGCACGTTGTTCTCTTCCTTCACCTGGATCGCCTTGCCGAACCAGCCATCGAACAGCATGGGCTTGACGGTGAACAGGCCAACCAGGATCGAAGGAATGGAGAGCAGCACCAGCGGCACCGTCACGACCCACGGCGACTCATGCGGTGCATGTTCGAGCACGCCAGGCGTACCGTGGCCGTGATCGTCGTCGTGGTGGGCGTCGTCATGGTGATCGGCGTGGGCATCATGGCCGTCGTGGCCGTGTGCCTTGTGCTCCACCGTAAAGCGCTCCTTGCCATGGAAGGTCATGTACAGGAGACGGAAGCTGTAGAGCGAGGTGACGAATACGCCGCCGAGCACGCAGAAGTACGCGTAGCTGGCACCCCAGCGGTGCGACTCACCTACGGCCTCGATGATGGCGTCCTTCGAGTAGAAACCCGAGAAGAACGGGGTGCCGGCCAGGGCCAGCGAACCAATCCACATCGTGATCCAGGTGATCGGCATGTACTTGCGCAGGCCACCCATGTAGCGCATGTCCTGCTCATGGTGCATGCCCATGATGACCGAACCGGCACCCAGGAACAGCAGGGCCTTGAAGAAGGCATGGGTCATCAGGTGGAACACGGCGCCGCTATAGGCGGAGACGCCCAGCGCGACCGTCATGTAGCCCAGCTGCGAAAGCGTGGAGTAAGCGATGACGCGCTTGATGTCGTTCTGCACGATGCCGATGAGGCCGGTGAAGAACGCGGTGGTGGAACCGATCACCAGGATGAACGAGAGCGCGGTCTCGGACAGCTCGAAGATCGGCGACATGCGGGCGACCATGAAGATGCCCGCGGTCACCATCGTTGCCGCATGGATCAGCGCCGAGATGGGGGTCGGGCCTTCCATCGAATCGGGCAGCCACACGTGCAGCGGGACCTGGGCCGACTTACCCATGGCGCCGATGAACAGGAAGATGCCGATGACGGTGGCCGCATCCCACGCATGGTTCTGGGTGATCTGCAGGGTCTTGCCGACCAGCTCAGGGGCATGGTCGAACGCGGTCTGGTAATCCAGCGTACCCAGGAAGTACAGGATCGCCGAGATACCGAGCAGGAAGCCGAAGTCACCCACGCGGTTGACCAGGAACGCCTTGAGGTTGGCGAAGATCGCTGTAGGGCGCTTGTACCAGAAGCCGATCAGCAGGTACGACACCAGGCCCACCGCTTCCCAGCCGAAGAACAGCTGCATGAAGTTGTTGCTCATGACGAGCATCAACATCGAGAAGGTGAACAGCGAGATGTAGCTGAAGAAGCGCTGGTAGCCCGGGTCTTCCGCCATGTAGCCGATGGTGTACAGATGCACCAGCAGCGACACGAAGGTGACCACCACCATCATCATGGCGGTAAGGCGATCGACCATGAAGCCGACCGAAGCGTGGAAACGACCGATTTCGAACCAGGTGTAGACATCCTGGTTGAAGTTATCCGCCCCGCCCCACACCAGCTGGTAGAGCACGTAGAACGAAAGGCCGCAGGCGATGGCGACGCCCAGGATGGTGGCGCTGTGCGCCCCTGCCCGGCCGATCACCTTGCCGAACAGGCCGGCCAGGATCGAACCCACCAGCGGCGCCAGTGCGATCGTTAGCAGGATTGAAAGCGAGAGACTCATCGGATCAACCCTTCATGCTGTCGATTTCGGCGACGTTGATCGTGCTGCGGTTACGGAACAGCAGGACCAGGATCGCCAGGCCGATGGCGGATTCCGCCGCAGCCACGGTGAGGATGAAGAACACGAACACCTGGCCCTGCACGTCGCCGAAGAAGCGCGAGAAGGCCACGAAGTTGGTGTTCACCGCGAGGAGCATGAGCTCGATCGCCATGAGCAGCACGATCACGTTCTTGCGGTTGATGAACAGGCCGGCGACGGCGATGCAGAACAGGATCGCGCCGAGCACGATGTAATGGGAAAGCGTGATCACTTGGCGTTCTCCTGCGACGGATCGGCAGCCGGGGGAGCCGGCGGCGGTACCACCGAAGCCACCTGGCTCGGGGCCATCTTCACCACGCGTACGCGCTCGGTGGCCTTGACGGCAACCTGCTGCGCGGCCGACTGGTGGCGCACGCCCAGGCGCTGGCGCAGGGTCAGGGCCACGGCGGCCACGACACCCACGGTCAGGATCAGCGCGGCGATTTCGAACGGCAGCAGGAAGTCGGTGTACAGGGCCTGGCCCAGCCACGCGACGTTCGAGTTACCCGCCGGATTCGGACCAAGCGTGTGGGCGTGCATGGCTTTCACGCCGATCATGGCCAGCATTTCGACCAGCATGACCACCGCGACGATGATGCCCACCGGCAGGTAGCGGATGAAGCCCTCGCGGACGACCTCCTGCTTGATGTCCAGCATCATGACCACGAACAGAAACAGCACCATCACCGCGCCGACGTAAACGACGACCAGGGCGATGGCGAGGAACTCCGCTTCGGCGAGGAGCCACACGCAGGCCATGCTGAAGAATGTCAGCACGAGTGACAGGACGGCATGCACCGAGTTGCGCACGGTGATGACCATCAGGCCGGCGAGGACAGCCACGCCTCCGAAGAGGTAGAAACAGATGAGTTGAAGCAGATCGGTATTCATCGTCGATTCCGTGGCCCTTAGCGGTAAGCCGCGTCCTGGGCGCGGGCGGCAGCGATGTCCTGCTCGAAGCGGTCACCAATGGCCAGCAGCTGGGCCTTGGTCACCACGTTCTCGCCGCGATGTTCCATGTGGTACTCGTGCACGTGCGTCTCGACGATCGAATCGACCGGGCAGCTCTCTTCGCAGAAGCCGCAGAAGATGCACTTGAACAGGTCGATGTCGTAGCGCGTGGTGCGGCGCTGGCCATCTTCCGGGCGCGGGGCCGAGTCGATGGTGATTGCCAGGGCCGGGCATACTGCCTCGCACAGCTTGCAGGCAATGCAGCGCTCTTCACCGTTGGCGTAACGGCGCAGGGCGTGCAGGCCGCGGAAGCGGTTCGACTTGGGGATGTGCTCGAACGGATAGCGCATCGTGTACTTCGGGCTGAACATGTAACGCATGGTCAGGCCCATGCCCTTGAACAGTTCGAGCAGCAGGAGGCTCTTGAAATAATGGGTTACGCGAGACATGGCGCTTTAGGCTCCCGTGCCGATGTGGACCCAGCCGAAATACTTCATGCAGCCGGCGACGAGGACCCAGACGATGGTGATGGGAATGAAGACCTTCCAGCCGAGACGCATGATCTGGTCGTAGCGGTAGCGCGGGAAGCTGGCGCGGAACCACAGGAACAGGAAGGCGAAGATGAAGACCTTCAGGAACAGCCAGAGGATGCTGGCGTGGCCGATGAAACCCCACGATTCGGGGAACGGCGATAGCCAGCCACCCACGAACAGGATCGAGGAGAGGAAGCTCACCAGGATCATGTTGGCGTATTCGGCCAGGAAGAACAGCGCGAACGGCGAGCCGGAGTACTCCACGTGGAAGCCGGCAACGATTTCCGATTCGCCTTCCGCCACGTCGAACGGAGCGCGATTGGTTTCCGCCACGCCCGAGACGAAGTAGATGACGAACACCGGCAGCAGCGGGATCCAGTACCAGCTCAGCGCGCCACCGGCCTGTGCATCGACGATGGCCGTGAGGTTCAGGCTACCGGTCAGCACCAGCACGCAGACGATGGACATGCCCATCGCCAGTTCGTACGAGATGACCTGCGCCGCGGCGCGCATGGCACCCAGCATGGCGTAACGCGAGTTGGAGGCCCAACCGGCAAGGATGATGCCGTACACGCCCATGGAGGTCATGGCCAGCAGGTAGAGCACGCCGGCGTTGACGTTGGCGAGCACCACGCCCGGGGCGAACGGCACCACCGCCCACGCGCACAGCGCAGGCACCAGGGCCAGCATCGGCGCCAGGTAGTAGAGGAACTTGTTCGCGTTGGTCGGCAGCACCACTTCTTTCAGGAGCAGCTTAACGACGTCGGCGAAGGCCTGCAGCAGGCCGGCGGGGCCGACCTTGTTGGGCCCCATGCGGACGTGCATCCAGCCCAGCACTTTGCGCTCCCACCAGACGTAAAGCGCGACGCCGATAACCAGCGGCAGCACGATCGCCAGGATGAACAGCACCGGCAGCAAGAGGTGGTCGAAGAGTTGATCGGCCATGGTTTACGCCTTGCTCAGGGTGATGGCGGCGCCGTACGGCGGCAGCATCGCGGTTTCGGGAAGCGCGGCATCGATCCACACGGCACCGGCAGGCACCGCGGTATCGACCACCACCGGAAGCACGCTGTCACCGATGCGGCCGTTGCCACCATCGGCCAGGCCGAGCTTGCCGGCATCATCCGCGTTGACGCGAATGGCCGCGGGGCGGTTCAGCGGGTGCGAGTTCAGTGCACCGGCGCGGCGCAACACGGCATCGCCGCGGTACACCGGCACCGTGGCGACACGCGAGAGCGTGATGCCCGAAGCGCGCTGGCCGAGCACCGCACGGACGTCCGTGGTGCGCTCGGTCATACCATCGCGCAGACCGGCCAGGTCGTCGAACTCGAAGCCTGCCACGCCGAGCGAACCGCCCAGCGCGCGCAGCACCTTCCAACCTTCGCGGGCTTCGCCCGGGGCCTTCGAGCCCGCGAGCACGGCCTGCGCGGTGCCTTCCGCGTTCACCAGCGTGCCTTCCAGCTCCGGCGTCAGCGCGATCGGCAGGATGACGTCGGCCGAGTCCTTCAGGGCATCGGAGGCATAGGCGGCAAAAGCGACCACGGTCTGCGCCGAGTGCATCGCCTGCTGGGCCTGTGCGCCATCGGCAAAGTCGTACGGCGGCTCTACGTTGTAAAGCACGTAACCCTTGCGCGGCTGCGCCAGCATGGCCCGCGCATCCAGGCCACCCGCCGTCGGCAGCACGCCGACGGTGGAAAGGCCCACGGCGTTGGCGCCTGCCGGGATTTCGTTGTACGCGGCACCCGCGGCCTGCGCGATGAAGCGCGCGATGGCACGCAGCCAGGAGGCTTCCGGGTGGTTCGCGGCAGCGTGGCCGAAGATCACCACGGCGCCTTCCACGGCGAACTCGGCGTAGGCGGCACGGTGGTCATCGGTGGTCGTCGCGGCATTCACCACGGCGGCGATCGATTCCGGCACGGCAGCGCCCGACTCAGCGGCGACCTTGGCGAACTGCAGCAGCTCGTTGACGAGTTCATGCGGCGCCGACACGGCTTCGCCGGCCAGCGCGAAGTTGAAGTTGAAGTGCGCCGGGTTCACCGCGAACACCTTGGCGCCCTTCTTGGCAGCCTGGCGAATGCGGTGGTTGAGCAGCGGCACTTCGTAACGCAGGTCCGAGCCGACCAGCAGCGCCGACTTCACCTTGTCGAGCGAGGCGATGGACGAAGCGAACGGCTTGGCAAACGCGTTATCGGCGAAATCGAGCTGGCGCAGGCGGTGATCGACATGGGCGCTGCCGAGGCCACGGGCCAGGCGGACGAGCAGCTCGCCCTCCTCGTTCGTGGTCGCCGGGTTCACCAGGATGCCGAGATCCGCACCGGAGACGCTCTTCAGCGCTTCGCGGGCCACCGACAGGGCGTCGTCCCACGTGGTGGTCGCCCACTGGCCGTTGCGCTTGACCATCGGCGCCTTGACGCGATCCGCCGCGTACAGGCCCTGGTGGCTGTAGCGGTCGCGATCGGACAACCAGCATTCGTTGATCGACTCGTTATCGCGCGGCACCGTGCGCAGCACTTCGCCGCGGCGCGTGTGCAGCCACAGGTTGGAGCCAAGCGCATCGTGGTAAGCGACCGACGGACGAGCCACCAGCTCCCAGGCGCGGGCCTGGAACTGGAACGGCTTGTTGGTCAGCGCACCCACCGGGCAAACGTCGATGATGTTGCCGGAGAGTTCGCTCTCGATCGTCTTGCCGATGTAGGTGCCGATCTCGAGGTTCTCACCGCGGCTCATGCCACCCAGCTCGTACGTGCCGGCGATCTCGCTGGTGAAGCGGACGCAGCGCGTGCACTGGATGCAGCGGGTCATTTCGGTGGCGATCAGCGGGCCGAGGTTTTCATCGGCCACCGTGCGCTTGCGCTCGACATAGCGGGACACCGAACGGCCGTAGCCGAGCGAGACGTCCTGCAGTTCGCACTCGCCGCCCTGGTCGCAGATCGGGCAATCGAGCGGATGGTTGATCAGCAGGAACTCCATCACGTTGCGCTGCGACTTGAGCGCCTTGTCCGAACGCGTGAAGACCTTCATGCCCTCGCCTACCGGCGTGGCGCATGCCGGTGCCGGCTTCGGCATCTTCTCGATTTCCACCAGGCACATGCGGCAGTTGGCGGCGATCGGGAGCTTGCGGTGGTAGCAGAAGCGCGGGATGGCGATGCCGACGGCATCAGCCGCCTGGATAATCATCGCTCCCTTGGCTATCTGCACCGGTACGCCATCGATCTCGATGTTGACGAGGTCCGGCGCGGCATTGGCTACGGGCTGCGCACTCATGCAGCGACTCCAGTGGTGGCCGTGCCTGCGGGGCCATCCACAATGGAACGGCCATGCTGCACGTAGTATTCGAATTCATGCCAGAAGTGGAACAGGAAGCCCTGCACCGGCCATGCGGCGGCTTCGCCGAAGGCGCAGATGGTGTGGCCTTCGATCTGGCCGGCGACGGCCTTCAGGCGGTGCAGGTCATCCTGCGTGCCCTTGCCTTCCACGATGCGCGACAGCACGCGGTGCATCCAGCCGGTGCCTTCGCGGCACGGGGTGCACTGGCCGCACGACTCGGCCATGTAGAAACGCGAGATGCGATGGCAGGCGCGGACCATGCAGGTCTTGTCGTCCATCACGATGACCGCACCCGAACCCAGGCCCGAACCCGCCTTCTGCAGCGAGTCGTAATCCATGGTGCATTCCATCATCTTGTCGGCCGGCAGCACCTTCATGGAGGAGCCGCCCGGAATGACCGCCTTGAGCTTGTTGCCCGTGCGGACGCCGCCCGCCATCTCCAGCAGTTCGGAGAACGGCGTGCCGAGCTTGATTTCGAAATTGCCCGGGTTGTTCACGTGGCCGGAGACCGAGAAGATCTTCGGGCCGCCGTTATTGGGCTTGCCGATGTTGAGGAACCACTCCGCGCCATTGCGCAGGATGGCCGGCACCGAGGCGTAGGTTTCGGTGTTGTTGATCGTGGTCGGGCGACCATACAGGCCAAAGCCGGCCGGGAACGGCGGCTTGAAGCGCGGCTGGCCCTTCTTGCCTTCCAACGATTCCATCAGCGCGGTTTCTTCGCCGCAAATGTAAGCACCGGCGCCGAGGGCGTTGTAGATGTCCACGTCGATACCGGAGCCATCGATGTTCTTGCCCAGCAGGCCAGCGGCGTACGCTTCCTTCAGGGCTTCTTCGATGTGCTCGAACGGCTCATGGTGGAACTCGCCGCGCAGGTAGTTGTAGGCAACGGTCGAACCCGTGCAGTAGCACGCGATCGCCAGGCCTTCCAGCACCGAATGCGGGTTGAAGCGCAGGATGTCGCGATCCTTGCAGGTGCCCGGCTCGGATTCATCCGAGTTGCACAGGATGTACTTCTGGCCCGGCGCATTGCGCGGCATGAACGACCACTTCAGGCCGGTGGGAAAGCCGGCGCCGCCGCGGCCGCGCAGCGAGCTCTTCTTGATCTCTTCGATGAGCGCCGCCGGATCCGGCTTTTCAGCCAGGATCTTGCGCCACGCCTTCCAGCCATCGACCTTCTCGTAGCTCTCGAGGGACCACGGCTTTTCGAAATGCAGGGTCGTGTAGACGACCTGGTGTTCCTTGGGTGCGGGTCCGACCGGACCAGTGGTGCTAGCCATTGCCCTTACCTCACTTAAGACCGTCGAGAATCGCGTCGACCGATTCGGTCGTCAGCTTCTCGTGGTAATGACCGTTGACGACCATCATCGGCGCGCCCGCGCAGGCGGCCAGGCATTCCTCTTCCTGCTTGAGGTAAATGCGGCCGTCGGCGGTGCTCTCGCCGGTCTTGATGCCCAGCTTCTTTTCGCAATGGCGCACAAGGCCTTCGGCCCCGTTCAGCCAGCACGAAATGTTGGTGCAGATGGCGACGTTGTTACGGCCGACGGGCGTGGTCTCGAACATCGAGTAGAAGCTCGCGACTTCGTACGCCCAGATCGGTGGCAGGTCGAGGTACTTGGCGACCGCGGTGATCAGCTCGTCGGTGAGGTAACCCTGGTTCTGTTCCTGGGCCGCCATCAGCGACTGGATGAGCGCCGAGCGCTTGCGGTCGGGCGGAAACTTGCCGACCCAGTGGTCGATATGTTCCCGGGTGTGATCGTTGAGCACGGCGATCGGATCGACGTCCTTCACCTGCTCGAAATGACCGGTGGCTTTCATGATTCAGTTCACTCCGTCGACTTAGCGGTCGACTTCGCCGAAGACGAGATCGTAGGTGCCGATCATCGCGACGACGTCGGCGAGCATGTGGCCACGCACGAACGCGTCCATCGAAGACAAGTGGGCGAAGCCCGGCGCGCGCAGGTGCACGCGGAACGGCTTGTTCGCACCATCGGACATGAGGTAGCAGCCGAACTCACCCTTCGGCGCTTCCACGGCGGCGTAGGTCTCGCCGGCCGGTACGCCATAGCCCTCGGTAAAGAGCTTGAAGTGGTGGATCAGGGCTTCCATGTCGTTCTTCATTTCGACACGGCTGGGCGGGGCGACCTTGAAGTTCTGCACCATCACCGGGCCCGGGTTGGCCTTCAGCCACTCCACGCACTGGCGGATGATGCGGTTCGACTGGCGCATTTCTTCCACGCGCACCAGGTAGCGGTCGTAGCAATCGCCATTGACGCCGACGGGGATATCGAAATCCATCTTGTCGTAGGCGGCGTACGGCTGCTTTTTGCGCAGGTCCCATTCGATACCGGAACCGCGCAGCATGGCGCCGGTCATGCCCCAGGCCTGGGCCTTCTCGGGGCTGACCACGCCGATGCCGACCGTACGCTGCTTCCAGATACGGTTGTTCGTCAGCAGCAGTTCGTATTCATCGACACGGGCCGGGAAATCGTTGGTGAACTCCGTGAGGTAGTCCAGCATCGAGCCTTCGCGCCACTGGTTCAGGCGCTTCAGGTCGCCGCCCTTGTGCCACGGCGATTCGCGGTACTGCGGCATCTGCTCCGGCAGGTCGCGGTACACGCCGCCCGGGCGGTAGTACGTGGCGTGCATGCGCGCGCCCGACACCGCCTCGTACACGTCCATGAGTTCTTCGCGCTCACGGAAGGCGTAGAGGAACACGGCCATGGCGCCAAGATCGAGCGCGTTCGAACCCACCCACATAAGGTGGTTCAGGATGCGGGTGATCTCGTCGAACATCGTGCGGATGTACTGCGCACGGATCGGGGCCTCGATACCGAGCAGGTTCTCGATGGCACGCACGTAGGCGTGCTCGTTGCACATCATCGAGACGTAATCCAGGCGATCCATGTAACCGATGGACTGGTTGAACGGCTTGGATTCGGCGAGCTTTTCGGTACCACGGTGCAGCAGGCCGATGTGCGGATCAGCACGGACGATGGTCTCGCCGTCCATTTCCAGCACCAGGCGCAGCACGCCGTGCGCAGCAGGATGCTGCGGGCCGAAGTTCATCGTGTAATTGCGAATTTCTTCCACGGCTTAATTCTCCCGCCAGCGGTCGGCGGCTTCCGCCCTGGCCTGATCGAGGTCGGCATCGTTGCGGATCGTGCGCGGCACAAGCACGCGCGGCTCGATCGAAACCGGTTCGTAGACAACACGCTTCTGCTCGGCGTCGTAGCGGACCTCGACGTTGCCGATGAGCGGGAAATCCTTGCGGAACGGATGGCCGACGAAACCGTAGTCGGTAAGGATGCGGCGAAGGTCGGGATGACCGTCGTAAATGATGCCGTACAGATCGAACGACTCGCGCTCGAACCAGTCGGCGCCCGGCCAGATGCCCGTCACGGACGGCACCACCGGGAAGTTGTCGTCTTCGCAGAACACGCGCAGGCGAATGCGCTGGTTGTGCTCGATCGAAAGCAGCTGGTACACGGAGGCGAAGCGGCGCGGCAGTTCAGCCGGGCGCGGACGCTCTGCCCACGTGAAGCGGCCAACCGCCTGGCCTTCCACACCGCGCGAGAAGCTTTCGCCTTGCGCCGTGTCGGTATCCCATTCGGTCTTGCCGTAGCTCAGGTAATCCACACCGCAGATATCGATGAAGACGGTGAAACGGAAACCGGCCTCGTCACGCAGCGCAGTGGCCACGGCGAGCAGGTCGCGCGGGGCGACCTCGGCGGTTACTTCGTTGCGTTCGACCTTCACCGTCAGCATGTCGCCGAAGCGCGCGGCGAGGCGTTCGACCAGCGAGGTCTCGTTATTAACGCTCATGTGCAGGCCCTGGTTAGCGCGCGATCGTGTGGGTGCGGCGGATCTTTTTCTGCAGCTGCAGGATGCCGTGGATCAGCGCTTCGGCCGTCGGCGGGCAGCCCGGCACGTAGATATCGACCGGCACGATGCGATCGCAGCCGCGCACGACCGAATACGAATAGTGGTAGTAGCCGCCGCCGTTGGCGCACGAACCCATGGAGATAACCCACTTCGGCTCCGGCATCTGGTCGTAGACCTTGCGCAGCGCGGGGGCCATCTTGTTCACCAGGGTGCCGGCCACGATCATCACATCGGACTGGCGCGGGCTGGGGCGGAACACGACGCCGAAGCGATCGAGATCGAGGCGGGCCGCGCCCGCGTGCATCATCTCCACCGCGCAACAGGCCAGGCCGAACGTCATCGGCCACATGGAGCCGGTGCGAGCCCAGTTCATCAGTGCATCGACGCTGGTCACGCCAAAGCCGCGCTGCGGCAGCGGCGCGTCACCGTTCGGGCGAATGATGTCGTCGACGAGGTTGAGCGGTTCCGGGTTATGCATCACCCGGTCGATGGTGGTCATCACTCCCATTCGAGCGCTCCCTTCTTCCAGACGTAACCAAAACCGACCACGAGCAGCGCCAGGAACAGGGCCATTTCAACCAGGGCGACGATGCCGATCTTGTCGAACACCACGGCCCACGGGAAAAGGAAGGCGATTTCGAGGTCGAAAATAATGAAGAGGATCGCGATGAGGTAATAACGCACATCGAACTTCATGCGTGCATCTTCGAAGGCTTCGAAGCCGCACTCATAAGGCGAGAGCTTTTCCGCATCGGGGCGCTTCGGGCCGGCGAGCATGCCGAGCACCATCAGGACGATGCCAAGGCCGACGGCCACGGCAATAAACAACAGGACGGGCCAATATTGGGCGAGCACGATGCTGCGTACCTCCGCGCCTCGCTGGGCGCATCAGTGACCGTCGACGGGGACGAGCGGTCCGGCTAGGGGCACCGAAGCTTTTTTCGAATCGATCCAATCGGACCGACCCGGTCGGACGCGCCAGGCGCGCCAACGACTCCGGAGATCCACAATCTCACGTTGGGGAACCGATCTATTGTACCAGTGCGTGCAGGTATGCCGACAAGTCTTAATGAAGGAAAAACGGGTCCATATTGGTGCAATGCCCCATTTTCCCCGCCTAGCCGGTTACATCGTCTGGGTGGGCCGCTCGGAGTTGAGGGTACCGGCCAGCAAAGCCTCGATACGCTGGCGGGCGGCCTCGCTCTCGGGGGATTCGTTGAACTGGATGCCCACGCCGGCCGTGCGGTTGCCCTGGGCACCGACAGGCGTGATCCAGACCACCTTGCCCGCGACCGAAAGACGCTCGTTATCGTCGATAAGCGTGACCAGCAGGGCCACCTCGTCGCCCAGGTTGTAGCGCTGGGCCGTGGGGGCGAACAGGCCGCCCGTCTTCAGGAACGGCATGTACGAGATGTACAGGGAATTCACGTCCTTGATCTTCAGCGACAGGATGCCCTGGCGCGGCGACGGGCTGGTGGCGTTCATGCAGGTGTTGGATTCCCTTGGATAGGGGCCATCCTAGCTAGCCCAGCGGCCGGGCCACAAGCCCGGCAGGTTCCGGGTCCTGGCAAACCCAGCCGTAGCGGTCGTAGATCCACGGTGTTGAGAGGTCGGCGGTCAGCTTGACGAAGGCCGGCCCGGGTACCGGGCGGAGGGCAAGCAACCAGTCATCGCCATCGCGATCCAGTGGTGCGCTGCGCCAGGTCCAATGGCGTGCACCCTGCCCGTCCGCCAACAGCACCCGCAACCGCGTACGCGCCCACGAACCAGGCCGCCATGGCAAGCGCAAGGTATCACCGCCCGGGGGTGCTGGCGGCCGGTCGAAGCGCTCCGGACGGGCGGCGATCCCCAGCATGCGCTCGCGGCTGAGGGCCATTTGCGTCGCGTGCTCGAGCACGGCTGACATCTTTACAGCCTGCCGCCCGGCGTCGATATCCGGGACGATCAGGTCCTGCGGGGCGCTCGCCTCGGTGCCGTGGACCATATAAGTGAGGACATCGGCCTGCGACCCGGCCGCGTGAAGCGCAAGGCGAGACAGCACATGGGCCGCGCCGTGGTCGGGGTGGCGATCGCCCAGGTCAGGGATGACCACCAGGGTCGGGCGCACCTGGTCGATCACGGCCCGCAACTGGCTAATGGATGCCTGGTGCGCCCGCCGCAACTGCGTGGTCACCTGCATATCGTGCCACCCCATGGCATGCAGGCGTTCCGGGTTCACGCCAAGCTGGCCCAGTGCGGCGACCACCTCGCGCCGCCGCCGCTCACCCCAACGCTTTCGCCCGGCCGCCCCGACGATCACGCGCTTCTCGAGCCACCGCTGTGGCCAGGGATTGTCATCCCCATCGGTAAGGAGCGCCACGTCCACGCTACCGCCTTGCGCCAGGCAGCGCTGGATCAGCATGCCGGCCGCCAGCGACTCGTCATCCGGGTGCGGCGCCACCACGAGGAGCCGGGTGGACGCGTCAATGACGGGGGCGTGGGGCACGGCGTTACCGGGGCGCGTTCGGGATTCGATTAGGGCGGATTCGGCGAAAAAGGCGCGTCAACGCCAGGCGGCGATGAGCTCGAGCAGGACCAGATCGGCCCGAAGCGGCCCGCGCAGGGCATCGCGCGCGCGATTGGCGCGCCCGTACCAGCCATCCAGTGATTCATCGTCCAACTGGCTCTCGAGAGGCGCGGCCGTGCCGGCGGCGCGCGCGCGCAACTCGTCGGTGGCCGCTTGTGCGGCAAACCAGACATAGCGTGCCGGATCGGCCGCCTGCCAGCGCTTCACCACCTCGAGGGGGTCGCCGCGCCCTGCCGCCAGGCTTTTCAGGTCATTCCTTACCTCGCCACGCTGCTTGAGGGCCCCATCGCTGGCCCACTCGCGAGCAAGGCCCGGGTTGCCCGCGGCGGCCTCAAGGGCGGGCGCGGCATCGGCAACGCCCTGCCCGCGCAACCATGCCAGCGCGACCTCGCGCGAGGGCACCAGGAAATCGATGCGCTGGCAGCGGCTGCGAATCGTAGCCGGCAGGCGTGCCGGCTCGTCGGCCACCAGGATAAGGATGGTGGAGGGTGTCGGCTCTTCCAGCGTCTTGAGCAGCGCGTTGGCAGCGGCCGCGTTCATCGCATCCGCCGGATCGATGGTCGCGACCTGCCAGCCGCCAAACTGGCTGGACATCGCCAGGCGCTGGGACAGGTCGCGAACCTGGTCCACGACGATCTCCGTACGCGTCGCACCATCCTTGCGCAGGCCGAGGCCCAGCGTGATCACATCGGGATGGGTGCCCGCCGCGACCAGCAGGCAGCTTCGGCACATTCCGCACGGGGCCCCCTCCACCGGCCGCTGGCAGAGCAGGCCCTTGACGAAGCGGGCGAGAAAGTCACGCTTGCCCAGGCCCGCCGGGCCTGCCAGCAGCAACGCATGCGGAAGCGCATCGCGCTCACGTCGCGCCTGCAGGCGGGCCCACGCATCGACGTGCCACGGCCGGTCGGTCATGCCGAAACCCTTGCAAGCAGTTCGGCCACGCCCGCCACGGCCTGGGCGAGCACCGCATCGGGCGCCGCGCTCGCATCCAGCACGCGGAAACGTGCCGGATCGCCAGCGGCGCGCGAGCGATATGCAGCGCGGATGCGCTCGAAGAACGCATCACCCTCCACCTCAATGCGATCCGCCTCGCCACGGCCAGCGGCACGTGCCCTACCCTCGCTCACCGGCAGGTCCAGCAACAAGGTGATATCCGGCCGCAGTCCCGCCGCCGCCCAACGCTCGAGTTCCGCGATGCGCTCGATGGGCTGGCCACGGCCAGCGCCCTGGTAGGCGTAACTGGCGTCGGTAAAGCGATCGCAAAGCACCCAGCGGCCCGCAGCGAGCGCCGGCTCGATCACTTGCCGCACAAGCTGCGCCCGCGAGGCAAACATGAGCAGCAGCTCGGCCTCGGCGCAAAGCTCGTTGTTGGCGGCATTCAATACAACGCCGCGCACCGCCTCACCCACATCGGTACCACCGGGCTCACGGGTGACGACCAGATCGATACCCTGGGCGCGCATATGCGCCTCGAGCCCGCGCAGCAGCGTGCTCTTGCCGGCACCTTCGCCGCCTTCCAGGGTGATAAGCCGTCCGCGTTGTCCGTGATTCACTGGCATCGTTTCAACTGGTAGCAGGCCACGGCCTTGTTGTGTTCTTCAAGGGTAGCCGAGAAAACATGGCTGCCATCGCCGCGGGCGACAAAGTACAGCTCCTTCCCCTCGGCGGGGTGCAGCGCCGCCTGGATCGCCGCGCGGCCCGGCAGGGCAATGGGCGTGGGCGGCAGGCCCGCGCGCGTGTACGTATTGTAGGGGGTGTCGGTGGTCAGGTCGCTTTTGTGGATGTTGCCTGCGTACGCGGCACCCATGCCATAGATCACCGTCGGATCCGTCTGGAGCAGGATGTGCTGCTCAAGGCGACGCACGAACACCCCGGCAATGCGCGGCCGCTCATCGGCCCTGCCTGTTTCCTTCTCCACGATGGAAGCAAGGATCAGCGCCTCGTAAGGACTGGCCAGCGGCAGGCCAGGCGCACGCGCCGGCCACGCGGCATCCAGCGTCTTCGTCATGGCCGTGTACGCGCGTTTGAGGATGCTGCCGTCGGTATCGCCTTTCACATAGGCGTAGGTCTCCGGCAGGAAACGCCCTTCAGGCTGCTCACCCTCGGCGCCTACCTGCTTCATGATCGCGGCATCGTCCACGCCCGCCGTATCGTGCGTGATCGTATCTACCGCCCCCAGCGCACGGCGCAGGTCAGCGAACGTCCAGCCATCCACGATGGTGAAATTGCGCTGCATGACCTTGCCCGCAGCCATGTCGCCGATGAGATCACGCGGGGTCATGCCAGGGCGCAATGCGAACTCGCCGGCGTGCAGCCGGCCCGACGCATGCATTTCCATGGAGAGCACCCGCCAGTAAAGCGGCGATGCCTTGGTGACGCCACGGTCACGCAGGTCGCGCACGATATCCTTGAACGACGAGCCACGCGCCACATCGATGCTCTGGCCGGTGGCCGGGATAGCGAGCGGCGTACGCGCGAAACGTGACCAGTCGAACCATAACCACGCACCGCCAGCGATCGCAGCGAGCAAAATCAGCAACAGAACCGCGCGCCAGAGGGCGACGCCACGCACTTTCATCGATCACTATCCTTGGCACGGTACGGTAAAGGCAGGCCCAGGGCCGCCCAATGCACCTGGAGGGCACGCGTGATGGGGCCAGGCTGCCATGTACGAGCCCCGAAGGCCCGGACAGGGAGAATGCCCCGAACGGCCGACGTGAGGAAGACCTCGTCAGCGTCGAGCAGTTGGGAAAGGCTGATGCGGGACACGCTGACGTGGTGACTCGCAAGGATTTCCGCGCGAGCCACGCCCGCCACGCCACAGCGATCGACCGGCGGCGTCACCAGTTCGCCACGCGCGACCGCGAAGAGATTCGCCGCCGTGGCGCAGACCAGTGTTCCGTCCATATCGCAAAGCAGGCCCTCGGCGACGGTGGGATCCGACCACTCCGCCCGTGCCAGCACCTGCTCAAGGCGATTGAGGTGCTTCAGGCCCGCCAGCGCAGGCTGGATGGCCAGCCGCGTATCGCAAAGGCGCACGGTGATACCGTCGCGCGAGGCCTCGGGCGCGAGGGCCAGCGGCGATGCTGCGACCACCAGGGTGGGTCGCGGCGCGGACGGCATGGCGTAACCCCGTTCGCCCACGCCACGGCTGTAGGTGATGCGCACGACGGCATCATCCAGGCCAGCGCAAAGGCGCATCAGTTCGGCGTGAACTGCTTCCGCATCGGGGCCAGGCATGCGTAGCCGCTCGCACCCCGCGGCAAGCCGTGCGGCATGCCGCGCCCAGAGCGGAGCGACGCCCCCGACGACACGCAGCGTTTCAAACAAGCCATCGCCGTAAGTGAAGCCCCTGTCTGCCGCGGAGATGACAGCGGCGTCACGGAAATCCACCGACAGACGGGTCGTCATGCCGCGCCAAAAATCCGCAACAGGCCGCGTGCCTTGGCGCGGGTTTCATCCAGCTCTTTTTCGGGCACCGAATCCGTCACGATGCCCGCGCCCGCGCGCAATGACACGTCCGCACCCTCGGCAAGCAAGGTACGGATAAGGATGTTCAGATCCATATCGCCACAATCGTCCACGTAGCCCAGCGCCCCGGTGTAGGCGCCCCGTGGCTCCTGCTCGATATCGCCGATGATCTGCATGCAGCGCACTTTCGGGCAACCGGTGATGGTGCCCCCGGGGAACGTGGCGGCCACTACCTGGCCAGGCGTGATGCCCTCGCGCGCGCGACCCCGCACATTCGAAACAATGTGGTGCACGTGGGCGTAGCTCTCCACCACCATGAGCTCATCGACCTTGACGCTGCCAGGTACGCAAACGCGCCCCAGGTCGTTGCGTTCGAGATCGATCAGCATGACGTGCTCGGCCCGCTCTTTCGGGTGAGTCGTGAGTTCGCGTATGCGTTCGGCATCATCGTCACCAGGCACGCGTGGCCTCGTGCCGGCGATGGGCCGCGTTTGCAGCACGCCATCGCGCGCCTCGACGAGCCGCTCGGGTGACGAGCTGACGATGGCCCAGCCGGGCTGCTGGATCAGACCCGCAAAGGGCGCCGGGTTTGCCGCGCGCAGCGCGTACATGAGCGCGGCAGCGGATGGCGCCTCGGCAAAATGGGCGCACCACCGGCGCGACAGGTTCACCTGAAACGTATCGCCGGCATGCAAGTGCTCGTGGATGCGGCGAACGCCATCGAGAAACCGCTGCGGCTCGTCTTCGTCGACACGCACGGGCCGCGCCAATGCAAGCGTGGGCAGCGGCTGGTCGAGATCGGCGGCGAGCGTTTCAAGCCAGTGCTCGGCACCCTCTTCCGCCACGAGAATCGTGCGCCCCTCCACGTGATCGACGATTGCCGCGGCTGGCGAACGTAGCGCGTGCGCCACGGGGGCAGCTCCCCGCGGTGCGGGCAACCGTAACGACGGCTCTACCTGTGCGGCGAGCTCGTAGGCCAGGTAAACGACCCATCCACCGTGGAACGGCAAGCCATCATCGACCCGCGCACGATGGCGTGCGGTCCACTCGCGATCGAACGCATCAAGGAACGAGCCAGCCAAGGTGCGCCCGAGGCCGTCACGCACGACCCCATGGCTGTCGAGCGAAAGCGAGGCATCGCCGCCTGCAAAGAGAATGTCGAAACGCGACTGGGCCGTGCCGGTGACGGCGGAGGCGAGCAGCGCGGGGTAACGCTCCGGATACAGCGCGGCCGGCGCGAGAAGATCGCGCCGGCCGGCAAGGGTTCGCGTGGTAAACGCCACGCGGTGATCAGACGCGACGGAAAGCGAGCGTACCGTTGGTGCCACCGAAACCGAACGAGTTGGAGACGGCGACGGTGAGGTCGGCCTTTTCCGCCTTGTTCGGCACGAGGTCCATGCCCAGCGCCGCCACTTCGGGATCGACATCCACGAGGTTCATGGTGGGCGGAATGATGCCGTCACGCAGCGCCATGATGGTGAAGATCGCTTCCACGCCACCGGCGGCACCGAGCAGGTGGCCCGTCACCGACTTGGTGGAGCTGACAGCGAACTTGCCCTTCTTCGTGGCGTGTTCACCGAACACGCTGCGAATGGCCTTGGCTTCGCCCAGGTCACCCACCGGCGTCGAGGTACCGTGCGCGTTCACGTACTGCACGTCTTCGGCCTTGAGGCCGGCATCGTGCAGCGCGTTGCGCATGGCCAGTTCGGCGCCATCGCCGCTCGGCGCGGTGATGTGGTACGCATCGCCACTCATGCCAAAGCCGATGATCTCGGCAAGGATGTTGGCGCCGCGCGCCTTGGCGAACTCGTATTCTTCGAGCATGAGCATGCCCGCGCCGTTGGACAGCAGGAAGCCATCGCGACCGGTATCCCACGGACGGCTGGCATGCGCCGGATCGTCATTGCGGGTGGACATGGCCTTGGCCGAGCAGAAGCCCGCCATGGCCGTCGGCGTGGTGGCGAACTCGGCGCCACCGGCCAGCATCGCATCGGCATCGCCGTACTGGATGAGGCGCATGGCCATGCCGATGTTGTGCGCGGCCGTGGTGCAAGCAGACACGAGGGCGATGTTCGGGCCCTTCATGCCGTGGTAAATGGAAAGGTTGCCCGCCACCATGTTGATGATGGAGCTCGGCACGAAGAACGGCGACACCTTGCGGGGGCCCTTCTCGGCGAGTTCGAGCGCGGTGGCCTCGATGGTGTGGAGGCCACCGATGCCCGCACCGGCGGCAACGCCGACGCGGCCAGCGTTCTCTTCAGTAATGACGAGACCCGACTGGCGGAATGCATGGGTACCCGCGACGATGCCGTAATGGATGAACGGATCCATGCGCTTGAAGTCTTTCGCAATGGAACGGCGATCATCTTCCGGCACATCGGTACCGGCGAAATAGGCTTCCACGGGATCGAAACCGCGCAC
Source organism: Luteibacter sp. 621 (assembly GCF_050435445.1). Classification (NCBI taxonomy): domain Bacteria; kingdom Pseudomonadati; phylum Pseudomonadota; class Gammaproteobacteria; order Lysobacterales; family Rhodanobacteraceae; genus Luteibacter; species Luteibacter sp. 621. Next base: position 172,667 of record NZ_JBNDKI010000004.1, read on the forward strand.
CTCGCCCGCGATGCGGGTGGCGTATGCGCTTGCGTCGAAATCGGTGACCGGGCCAATGCCAGTGTTACCTTCGACGACGTTCTTCCAGGCGGTGGCGATATCGTTCCCGACCGGCGAGATGATCCCCATGCCGGTCACTACCACACGTCGCTTACTCATGCGTTTGTTCCTTCACTGTGTCCGCGCTAACCATACGCAGGCGCAGGTTACGAATTGCGGAAACGAAAACTGCGCCATAACGGCGCAGCTTCCATGTCGCTCGGAGATCGACGGGAGGCGACGCCTCCGATCGACGACCTGTCGTTGCATCAAGCCTTGCTATGGGCGTTGATGTAGTCGATGGCCTGCTGAACCGTCGTGATCTTCTCGGCATCTTCATCCGGAATTTCGGTCTCGAACTCTTCTTCGAGGGCCATCACGAGTTCGACAGTGTCCAGCGAATCAGCGCCGAGGTCGTCGACGAACGATGCGTTGTTGGTGACTTCATCTTCCTTGACGCCCAGCTGCTCGACGACGATCTTCTTGACGCGTTCTTCGATGGTGCTCATGTCGCTATAACCTCCCGAGGGAAAAAATCCGGCGCATTGTAGTGGCTAAGGTCCATACCCGCCAGCACGCACCGTGACGTGGATGGCGCCCCAGGCGGACCCGGGGCGCGAAAGGATGATTGTCTCTCAAAAACGGCCCGGTGGCGACTGCCCGGGCCTGCCGGTCAGGGCATGTACATACCGCCGTTGACGTGCAAGGTCTCGCCGGTGATGTACTTCGCGGCCGGCGAAGCCAGGAAGGCCACTGCTTCGGCAATATCCCGGCCTTCGCCCAGGTGGCCCAGGGCGATACCCGACAGGAGCGCCTCACGCTGCTCTTCAGGCAGCGCGCGGGTCATATCGGTGTCGATGAAGCCCGGGGCCACCACGTTGACCGTGATGCCCCGCGAGCCGATCTCGCGGGCCAGCGATTTCGAGAAGGCGATGATGCCTGCCTTGGCCGCGGCGTAATTGGCCTGGCCCGGGTTACCCGTCACACCCACGACCGAGGCGATGCTGATGATGCGGCCCTTGCGGGCCTTCATCATGCCGCGCATCACGGCCTTCGAGGTACGGAAGACCGAGGTCAGGTTCGTGTCCATGATGGCGCTCCAGTCATCCTCTTTCATGCGCATGAGGAGCTGGTCACGAGTAATGCCGGCGTTGTTCACAAGAATACTGATGGCGCCGGACGCCTTGCCAATCTCATCCACCAGGGCATCGATGGATTCCGGGCTGGTCACATTGAGCACGCGGCCGTGGCCGCCATGGGCAGCAAGCCGCTCACCGATGGCCGCCGCACCGCTTTCGCTGGTGGCCGTGCCGTAGACGGTAGCGCCCATCTCGGCCAGCAGGTCGGCGATGGCAGCGCCGATGCCGCGGCTGGCGCCGGTGACGAGGGCAATCTCACCCTTCAGGGTATGGGTCATGTCGTGGGTCCTGCTACAGGGGAATGGGGATCAGGCCTGGGCGGCGGCATCGAGCTCGGCGGGGGTACCGATAGCCTTGGCTTCGATCGACTTGTCGATGCGCTTGATGAGGCCGGCAAGCACCTTGCCCGGGCCACACTCCAGCGCCTGGGTCACGCCATGCGCGGCCAATGCCTGGACACACTCGGTCCAGCGCACCGGCAGGTAAAGCTGGCGCTGCAAAGCGCCACGGATGTCGTCGAGCGAGGCGTGGATGGTGGCGTCGGCGTTCTGCACCACCGGAATCGACGGCAGCTTCCATTCCAGCGAGGCCATGCGCTCGCCGAGCTTGTCGGCCGCCTCGCGCATGAGCATGGAATGCGACGGCACGGAAACGGCAAGCTTGACGGCCTTCTTCACACCGAGTTCGGCAAGGCGCGCCAGCGCGCGATCCACCGCCTCAGCATGGCCAGCGATAACCAACTGGCCGGGTGAGTTGAAGTTGGCGGGGGCCACGATCTGGCCCTGGGCCACTTCCTCGCACACCTGCGCGATCTGGGCGTCATCGCCGCCCAGGATGGCCGCCATGGCGCCCACACCCGCGGGGACGGCGGCCTGCATGAGGCGGCCACGCTCGGCGACGAGGCCGGCGGCATCCTTGAGCGATAGGGCGCCCGCGGCAACCAGGGCGCTGTACTCACCCAGGCTGTGGCCCGAGAGGTAGGCCGGCAGCTTGCCGCCCTGCTTCAGGTAGACGCGCCACACCGCGACACTGGCAGCAAGGAGCGCCGGCTGGGTGTTCTCGGTGCTGTTGAGCGTTTCTTCGGGACCGTTCTGGCTAATGTCCCACAGGTCGACGCCTGCGCCTTCGGAAGCTTCGTCGAAGGTCGCTTTCACTTCCGGGTGGGCGGCGGCCAGGTCGGCGAGCATGCCGATGGACTGGGAACCCTGGCCGGGGAAGACGATGGCAAGCGTGGCGCTGGTCGAGGTCATGCGGGGCGATTCCGGACGTTCAAACCGCGAATGGTGCCAGCAACCCATGGGCGAATGCACCATTCGCAAGGGTTTGGTGGCCCGGGGCGCACCCTGTAAACGCAAAACGGCGCCTCGCAGCGCCGTTTTGCTGAATCCTCACCGAGGGTGAGAATTAATCTTCGACTTCAACCGCACCGCGGGTGTCGATGACCTTCTTGCCACGGTAGAAGCCATCCTTCGTCACGTGGTGGCGCAGGTGCACTTCACCGCTGGTCGGGTCGGTCGACAGCTGCACGCCCTTCAGGGCGTCGTGCGAACGGCGCATGCCGCGGGTGGACGGGGTCTTGCGGCTCTTGGCAACGGCCATGGCGAATCTCCAGCGAAATTACTTGTTTATAAGTCCGCGGAGAGCCGCGAACGGGTTATCGGATGGGTCCTGCGAAGAAGGGGTTTCTTCTTCCTCAGGCCAGGTTACGTCTTCGGGCAACTCCGCGTCCGGGTTAACCGGAACAAGGGGCAGCGCCAACAGCAGTTCGTCCTCAATCGTGGCAAGCGGATCCAGTTTGCCGTCCTGCTCCAGCAGGAGCGGTTCGTAACCAGGCGGAAGCGACGCTTCCTCACGCTCTTCAACGATCAGTCCGAGACGGGCATCGACCTCCACCGGAAGCTGGAACGGCTCCAGGGAGCGCTGACAGATCAGCGTGGGCGATGCCTTTGCGCGGACGGCCACATAAGCGATACCCAGGTCGTCACGACCAAAGTCCAGTTCGTACTCGACCTCGCCCTCAGGTGAGGCAATCACATCCCCCAGGCGCTTGAACGCCGAGAGAGGAAGCTTTCCCTGAAACGAACGCCGCGCACGCACTTCGCGCCAAGCGTCCACGGACGATGGCAAAGTCACGGACATAATCGGGAAATGGTAGGCATGAACCCGCCTGAAGTCAACCGGTTAGCCAAGCGAAAAGGGCCGGCCCGACGATTTTGCGAAGCAGCCCGGATTTCGGGCAGACTCGCGGCGAGCGGCAAGTGTGCCGCAGCTCGCCCGACGGGGGGAAGAGGCCGCGTGTTTTCCTTTGCTTATTATGCACTTGCTGCGCTACTGATCATCGTGGCCGTGCTGTGCGCCTGGACCCTTGCCCACCACCGGCGCCGGCGCCGGCACAGTGCACTACAGGATCTGATGGACCAGGCCGATCGCCTTGAGACCGACCTGAAGGACTGCCGTGACCGCCTTCAGCGCGCCCACGCGGTCATGCAGTTCAGCCCGGACCAGCCCGCCGTGGGTGAGGTGGAAGCGCAGCAAGCCGTGGATTCGGGCCTGCGCGCACTGCTCCAGCAGCGCCTGTGGATACGTGACCGTGCACCGAGCGCCAGCCAGCGCGAGCTGGACCAGGCGGTGGACGCCCTGGTCCGGGCCCGCCACCAGCTTGAGCCGCGCCTCCAGGCCCTGGACGATGCCCAGACGGCCCTCGACACCGCCGTACGCGAACACTTTCAGCCGGATCGCTAAACCTTGGCCCAACCCCCTGTCATCCTCGCCTCCACGTCGGCCTACCGGGCTACCCTGCTCCGCCGGCTACTCGATAGCTTCAGCCAGGAGGCGCCCGGCACCGATGAGGCGCCGCTGGCGACCGAACGACCCGCCGACCGGGCCCTGCGCCTCGCCGAAGCGAAGGCAAGGGTTGTCGCGACCGCTCACCCAGGCAGCGTCGTCATCGGCTCGGACCAGGTAGCGGACCTAAACGGTACCGTGCTCGACAAACCAGGCACCGTCCACGCCGCGCACCGCCAGCTCGAGGCAAGCTCGGGCAACGAGGTTATCTTCCACACCGCGGTGTGCGTCATCGATGCCCACGGCAACGCACGCACACACATCGACGAGACCCGGGTCCGCTTCCGCACGCTGTCGCACGACGACATTGCACGCTACGTGGAACGCGAGCGCCCACTGGATTGCGCGGGCAGCTTCAAGTGCGAGGGTCTTGGCATCACCCTGTTCGAGCGCATAGCCAATGAGGACCCGACAGCCTTGGTAGGCCTGCCGCTCATCGCCACATCACGCCTTCTCCGCGCCGCGGGCATCGCTCTTCCCTAGCGCCCGCGGAGGGCTCCCGCGGCATACGCCTGGGTCCATACGATGCACTGGTCGGGCGGGACCGCAGGGCCCTGCGCGGATCGTGCGCGCGCCGCGTAAAACGCGAAGCGCCGCCGGCCATCGAATGCATCGACGCGACCAAGCGGCCGTTCGATATCCACCCGGGTGCAGATAGACCCAAGCCACTCGCGCGTTTCACGCTCGCGCAATGCGGTTTCATCCACCACCAGGACCAGCGGTGCCGGCGCCAGGTCCTGCAATGCCGCTTCATCCAGCGCCCACGCATGCAGTTGCGCGGCGCGGCCATGCTTCGCATTCAGCGGGCTATCCAGCGAATAGACAGACGCCTTCGCGCCTATTGCGAACCGCAGCTCGGCGGCGAGCATGAAATTATCCGCCACCAGCAAGGCCCCCTCCGGCTGCGGGGGGAGCGCAGCGGCCACATCGCGCCACCCGGTAAAGTTCGCTGGGAACGCTTTGGCATGGGCCAGCACGATCGCACCACGCGCCGATGCGGCAAGGCCAAGGTAAACGAACCCCACGAGAAGGCCAACGCCCGCCAGGCCCAGCGCGATACCCGCGAACCGACGCATCCATGCCGACGCGTGCGCCAGCAAAACGGGCAGCACGGCGCATAGAAGGAGGTAACCAGGCAACGGCCAATGCGCGCGAAATCGCACGTCGTCCGCGAACAGGCCGACGACGAAATAGACGATGACAAACGTTCCCGCCAGGGTAGCCAGGACATCGCACGGTGCGTCGTCACGCCGGCGCCAGGCCTGCCACAAGGCCCAAAGCAGCAACACGTAGAGCAGCGGCGTACACGCCAGCGCCTGCTCCAGCGGCTGCACCAGCGCGTCCGCATGAAATTGCCATGGGTTGCGATCCACCAGCTGGAAGGCGACCCCCGCGCCACGCGAGGCAATGTTGTAAATGATGATGGGCAGCAACCCCAAGGCTGCGACTGCCATGGCCACCCACCATCCTCCCTGGCACCACGCACGCCGCCCGCGCGGCACGGCCAGCATGAACACCAGGCCAGCCAGCATGGCCATGGCGGCGCGATAGTGGGTGCACCATGCGAGGGCGAGGCCCAGGCCTAGCAGACACCAGTCACGCTTGCGATTTGTCTCAAGCGCTGCCACCAATCCCTGCGCAGCCAGCAGGATGCTGAAGGTCAGCGGCACATCAGGCAGCGCCAGCACCCCCAGGCTCCCGCCCAACGGCAGCAACAACGCGAATACGGCGGCCTGCCACGGCGCCTGCGCGCTGCCGCCCCGCCGGGCGAGCGCGGCGACTTGCCACGGCACCAGCGCACCCAGCAAAAGGAACGGCAAGCGCATGGCGAGCAAGCCGTGCCCGAAAACGGCCTCGGAGCTGGCGATAAGCCACGCCGTGAGCGGCGGCAGGTCGCTATAGCCCCACGCCAGCCCAAGGCTCTCCTGCCAGTAGAACGCTTCGTCACCGAAGGGCGACAACGTGGACGCTATGACAACCTTACAGGCAAGGGACAGGACGAACAGAACGAAGAATATGCCTCGCCAGCGTCGCGCACGGGCGGCTAAACTCGACGGCTCATCCATCGAAATGGCCAGGCCGGGGGGCACACGCATCGATCATGTCTGCCATTACTCCACTCAATGATGAAATGCTGCGCCACCGGCTTGATGCCGCGCTGGCGCAGGTTAACGGCGTCCTGCTCGGCAAGCCGCGGCAGGTAAAGCTGGCCTTCGCCTGCCTCGTGGCCGGCGGCCACCTGCTCCTCGAAGACGTGCCCGGCGTCGGTAAAACCACGCTGGCACACGCACTCGCCGCCACATTCGACCTGGAATTCCAGCGCATCCAGTTCACCAGCGACCTGCTGCCCTCGGACATTATCGGGGTGAGCGTCTACGAGCGCGAGACGGGTGCGTTCCGCTTCCACCCCGGGCCTATCTTTACCAGCCTGCTCCTTGCTGACGAAATCAACCGCGCCACGCCGAAGACCCAGAGCGCGCTGCTGGAAGCGATGGCGGAAGGCCAGGCAACGGTGGATGGCACCACCCACGACCTGCCGAAACCGTTCTTCGTGGTAGCGACGCAGAATCCGCTGGATCTGGCTGGCACGTTCCCGCTGCCGGATTCCCAGCTCGATCGCTTTATGTTGCGCCTGTCGCTGGATTACCCCGACCCGGCGGCCGAGCGCGCGCTGCTGATTGGCGAGGACCGCCGCGACATGATGGCGACCCTGCGACCGCGCCTGGATGCCGAGGCCATCAGCCAGTTACGCGCGGCCGCGCAAGCGGTGAGGGCTACCGGCGCCTTGCTCGATTACCTCCAGGCACTGCTCGCCGCCAGCCGCAAGCACAACGACGTGCGCGTTGGCCTGTCGCCACGCGCCGGGCTGGCCATCCTCGCCGCATCGCGGGCGTGGGCCATGCTCAGTGGGCGTGACCACGTCATTCCCGAGGACGTGCAGACTGTGTTCATCCCGGCTGCAGCACACCGCCTTGTCCCGGGGCGCGGTAGCCACCGCGAAGCCATCGCGCGCGCCATCCTCGCCGAAACAGCGGTGCCGTGATGGAACGCGCCGCGCCGCGCGCGCTGGCGTGGGCCGAGCGGCGCCTACCGGCGCTGACCCGGCTGCGCCCACGCGAGGCGCTGCCCATCGTGCTGCATCGGCGACGGATCTATATCGTTCCCACGGGGTTCGGCCTGGGCTTCTCCGTGCTACTGGCCGTGATGCTGGTGGGCGCCCTGAACTACGCCAACAATGCGGCACTCATGCTCACCTGCCTGCTAGGGGCCGCCACCGCGGGAAGCATGCTCGTGGCGTTTCGCGTACTCAATGGCCTGGTCATTGGCACCCTGCGCGCCGGCACCGCACGCGCCAGTGAGCCGATCACGGTTTCGCTGGACCTCTGGGCCAACCATCGCGAGCGAAGTGCGGTACGCATGGATATCACGGGCCGCGAAATCGCCATCACGGTACCGGCCGGCGGCAGCGCCACGGTGGAGTTCGAACTGCACGCCGAACGTCGTGGCTGGCTCCCCTTGCCGCGTACCCGCATCCATACACAGTGGCCACTGGGCCTGTTCCGCGCGTGGAGCTGGATCCATCCCGATAGCACCGTACTGATCTACCCCATGCCCGAAGCCATGGGTCCCTCGCCGTTCGAACCCCAGGGCGATGCCGACCGCGGAAGGCCACGACTGGGCGACGAACTGGCCGCGCTGCGCGATTACCGGCCAGGCGATCCGCGCAGGCAGATTGCCTGGAAACTGAGCGCCCGCCACCACGGCCTGCTGGTGAAAGACATGGAGCAGCCCGCGCCCAAGGAGGACTGGCGCCTGGATTGGGATAGCGTGCGCGGCCTCGACGACGAGTCACGCATCGCCCGCCTCGCCCGCTGGATCGACGAGGCGCGCGATAGCGGAAGGCGCTGGAGCCTGCGACTGCCCGACGGTTACTTCGATGTCGCCCAGGGTGACGAGCATTACCACCGTTGCATGACCGCACTGGCGCTCAGGCCATGACCCGGTTTCGTGTTTCGCTCGGGCACACGCCGACCACGGAGCCACGCCTCGCCGAGCGGCCATTCAACCTGCTTTGCCTGAGCATGGCGTTCGTGCTTGCGACACATGCCACGCACCTGCCCTGGTGGTTCTCGCTTGCACTGGCGGCCACGCTGGCGTGGCGATGGTGGCATCGGCGCCATGGGGGGCGCCCGGTCTCGATGTGGATCAAGCTGCCGGTCGTGGGATTGCTCCTCGCGGTGGTGATAGCCACTTACGGGACGCTGTTCGGTCGTGAGCCGGGCAGCGCGTTCGCCGCCGGGCTGCTGGTGCTGAAAACCCTCGAAACCGAGCACCGCCGCGATGCACGCGTTGGTGTTGCATTTGGTGGCTTCGCACTGATGAGCGCGTTGCTCTTTAACCAGTCCATGGTGGCCACCGTGGTGGTGGCCCTGGGCCTCGTGCCGGCGCTGGGAACCTTGCGCGCCATCGAGGAAATCTCACCCCCCCGCGACCCGTGGCGCGCCGAACTGAAGCCGGCGCTACTCATGCTCGCGGCATCCATTCCCCTGGCCGCGTTCGCCTTCCTGTTCATACCCCGCCTGGAATCGCCGTTGTGGGGCGCAGCGAATGCTGGCAAGGCCGTGACCGGTCTTTCCAGCACCATGTCGCCCGGCGAGATGGGCGAACTGCTCGTCGACGACACCCCCGCCATGCGCGTCATGTTCGACGGACCCGTGCCCACCGGTGAGGGCCGCTATTTCCGTGCGTACACGATGCTCTATTTCGACGGGCGCCAGTGGAGCCAGGGCTTTATCAGCTACCCGCCGGTCGTGGGCGCCGCGACCGGCAACCTGCGCTTCAGCTATCACGTCACGATGGAGCCAACGCAACAGCGCATCCTGCCCATGCTGGATATGCCGATGGCAGCGCCGGCCGACGCGGCGCTGCAGTACGACCGTACCGTGCTCGCAAACCAGCGCGTGCAATCGAGCCGGACCTATGACGCCACGGCGTTCGTCAATGCCCAGGTGGATACGGACCTTAGCCCCGCGCTGCGCCGTGCAGCCCTCCAGTTACCACCCGGCGTTGGCCCTCAGGCGCGGGCCATGGCCGAAGCCTGGGCGACCCAGTACAACCACGATGCACAGGCGATCGCCAGCGCCGCGCTAGGCATGTTCCGCGAAGGTGGCTACCGATACACCCTTGCCCCCGCACCACTGGGCGCCGACCGTATTGACGATTTTCTGTTCGGCACGCGCGAGGGATTCTGCGAGTACTACGCCTCCAGCTTCACCTTCCTCATGCGCGCCGCTGGCGTGCCAGCGCGCGTGGTTACCGGCTATCAAGGAGGGTACTGGAATTCACTCGGCAACTACCTGCTGGTGCGCCGCGCGGATTCGCATGCCTGGACCGAACTATGGATCGCCGGCCGAGGATGGGTGCGCTTTGACCCCACCGGTGCCGTGCGGCCAGAGCGCGTGAGCCAGGGAGCGGCATCCGCAGCCGCCATCGGCAACGAGGGCACACCGTTTATCGATGCGGCCTGGCTGCACGCCATGCGCGACCGCTGGGACGTGGTCAACCAATGGTGGAACCAGGCCGTTAATGGATTCGATGCATTGCGCCAGCGCGGCATGCTGCAGCCGTTCGGCATCCGGCGCGCCGATGTAGGCGACCTCGCGGTGATCCTTGCCGTGGGCTGCTCCCTACTCGTCGCCGCCGCCCTGGGATGGGCCTTGTTCCAGCGACGTGAAGGTGACGCGTTGGATTCGTGGATGCGAAGGCTGCAACGCAAGCTTGCAAGGGCCGGCGTAACGCGCCGTACGGGCGAAGGCCCAAGGCATTTCATGGCAAGGGCTGCTCGCTCACTGCCTGCGCATCGAAATGCATTGGAAAGGTTGAGCGAGCTTTACTTAAGGTCACGTTACGCGCACGACGAACCGCCACCTGAACTGGTCAAACAGTTTCGGCAGGGGGTACGGGAATTCCGGGCGCGTGGCATGGTCAAATAGGTCCATGGCGGCGGCTGTGCCCGTCGCCCCGAGGAGAGTGACATGTCCATGTACAAACCGTTGGCCGTCGCCGCTGCCACCCTTGCGTTGGGCGCGTGCGCCACGGTGCCGCAGCCGCTGCAGGGCCAGTTCAACGATGTCACCACCGTTAACGCGCAGCAGGGCGGCGCGCCCGGTGCGAAGGTGCGCTGGGGTGGCGAGATCATCAAGACCGAACCGGGCCCGCAGCAGACCTGCTTCTTCGTGCTGTCGCAACCGCTGGATGACGAAGCCCGCCCGGCAGGTAGCAAGAACGAGAGCCAGGGCCGCTTTGTCGCGTGCCGCGATGGCTTCTACGATCCGGAAGTGTTTACCCGCGGCCGCGAGATCACGGTGACGGGTACGCTGCACGGCGCCGTTTCGCAGAAGGTGGGTGATTTTGACTACGCCTACCCGCGCATCGAGGCGGACGTGGTCTACCTGTGGCCGAAGCGCGTGCCGGTAAACCGCTACCCGCCAGGCTTCTACGACCCGTTCTGGGGTCCGGGCTGGGGTGGCTGGGGCCCGGGTTTCGGTCCGTACGGCTATGGCCCGTGGGGCGATCCGTACTGGTACCGTCCGCGTACGGTTATTGTGCGCCCGGCTCCACCGCCGCGCCCCCACAAGTAAGCGCCAAAGAAAAAGCCGGCTCACGCCGGCTTTTTCTTTGGGCAGCACCGGCGCTATCAGCCCGGCGGCCAATGCATTTGCCGGCCCGCCAGCAGGTGCACGTGGATGTGGAATACCGTCTGGCCACCGTGCGTATTGGTGTTGATAACCGTGCGGTAGCCGTCCTTTGCCAGCCCCTGCGCACGCGCATAAGCCGCGGCCGCCAGCAGCAGCTTTCCGAGCAGTTCGGCATCGCCCGGTACGGCGTCATCCAGCGTGGCGATGGCCCGCTTGGGAATGAAGAGCACATGCACCGGCGCCTGAGGGTTCAGATCACGAAACGCGAGCACATCGTCATCTTCATAGACGATGTCGGCAGGTATCTCGCGGCGGACGATTTTGGAGAAGATGGTGTCGGTCACTACAAACTCCTGGGTGCGATCAGCCGAGCGACTGCCGGCTTCCGAATGCGTGGGCCAGCGTGCCGCGATCGACAAACTCGAGCTCGCCGCCCAGCGGTACGCCGTGTGCAAGGCGCGTGGCGCGGATGCCTGCCGCCCTAGCCAGCTGGCCGATGTAATGTGCCGTGGCCTCACCTTCCACCGTGGGGTTGGTGGCGATGATCATTTCCTCGACGCCACCCTCGCCCAGCCGCTCGGTGAGCAAGGGCAAACCAAGCTCCTCCGGGCCCAGGCCATCCAGCGGCGATAGACGCCCCAGCAAGACGAAATAATGGCCACGGTACCCCGTGGCCTGCTCGATCGCGGCCAGGTCCGAAGGGGATTCCACCACGCAAAGCACGTGACTGTCACGACTGCTGCTGGCGCACAACGTGCACACCGGCGTTTCGCTGAAATTGCGGCAACGCGTGCAGTTGCCGACATCACGCATGGCCGATTCGAGCGCGGATGCCAGGCGTAGACCACCCTGCCGCTCGCGTTCGAGCAGATGAAAAGCCATGCGCTGCGCGCTCTTCGCTCCGACGCCCGGCAGGCAACGCAGGGCATCGACCAGTTCGCCCAGCAGGCGGGAACCGTTACTCATGGATGGGGACGGCCGCCTTAGAACGGCATCTTGAAGCCGGGCGGCAAGTTCAGGCCCGACGTGACGCCACCCAGGCGGGAACGGCTGACTTCCGCGATCTTGTTCACCGCATCGTTGATGGCGGCGGCGACGAGGTCTTCGGCCATTTCCGGATCATCGGCAAAGGTCTGGCGATCGATGTGCACGCTGCGAACTTCGTGCCCGCCGCTCATGGTCACAGTGACCAGCCCACCACCCGCACTGCCGGTGATTTCCGTTTTCGCCAGTTCTTCCTGCGCACGCTTCATCTCATCCTGCATGCGCTGGGCCTGCTGCATCAGCTGACCGATTTGACCTTTCATGTTCCTGGCTCCACGGGTTTGATCGATTGGGGAATAACACGCGCGCCAAAGTCGCGTTTGAGTGCCTGCACAAGGGGATCGGCATCCATGGATGCCTCGGCGTTGGCCTGCGCATCGCTTGCAGCCTGGGCGCGACGCTCGGCAGGCGTGCCGAGGTTGCCGCCTTCGGGAACGAAGCGGAAGCGCACCCGGCGCCCGAGGGCGCTGGATACCTTTTCTTCCATCTGGCTGGTAAGCGGCTCGACGGCCAGATGCATGTGCTGGGGCTGCAATGCCATGACCAGCGCGTCGCCCTCCATGCCGCGCAACGTGCAGTTCTGCGCCAGCTGCCCGATGGGGCCGCGCAGGTGGGCGCGCTCAATGAGGTCGTGCCAGTCAGGCAAACCGTTCGCATCCGTCGCGACGGGGCGCGGCGGTGCTGCGGGTGCCGGGGCCGCTGCGCGTGCGGGTGCCGGCGGTGCTGGCGCCGGCGGCGCGGGGCGTGAAGGGGCGGCGTGGGATGGCACCTGGCGCGGTGGTTGCGGTGCCGACGGCTGGACGGGTGCCTGGCGCGGCGCCGAAGGCGCATGCCCCCCCTCACCCGGGCGGAACGCATGCATGCGCAGCAATACCATCTCGAAGCCGATGCGCGCATCCGGTGCCATGGGCAGCTCGCGACGGCCGTTGGTGGCGATCTGGTAGTAAAGCTGGACGTCTTCCGGCGCGAGGCGCTCGGCCAGGCTGGCCAGCCCGGCATCGCCCTCCTCCGCGCGGTAACCGGGGACGAGCTGCAGCAATTGCACGCGGTGCAGGACCGTAGCGAGATCGTCGAGCACGCCACCGAAATCGGGGGAGAACGAGGCGATGCGATCGGCCTCCGCCATCAGCGCGGCGCCATCGCCCGCAGCCAGCGCCTCGAGCACACCCAGGACCTGGCCGCGCTCGACGCTGCCCAGCATGGCCCGGACATCACCCGCACGCAGCACACCACCGCCGTAGGCGATAGCCTGGTCCAGCAGGGACAGGCCATCGCGCAGCGAGCCATCCGCTCCGTGGGCAAGCTCGGCAATGGATTCTTCGTCGTACTCGATGGCTTCGGCGCCAAGGATGTGCTTCATCTGGCCCGAGATCTGCTCAGGCAGCAGGCGCTTCAGGTTGAACTTGAGGCAGCGCGACAGCACCGTCACCGGCAGCTTCTGCGGATCGGTGGTGGCGAGCAGGAACTTGACGTGCGGTGGCGGCTCTTCCAGCGTCTTCAGCAAGGCGTTGAAGGCGGGCTTGGAGAGCATGTGCACCTCGTCGACGAGGTAGACCTTGAAGCGGCCACGCGACGGTGCGTATTGTGCGTTTTCGATCACTTCGCGCACGTCATCCACGCCGGTATTGCTGGCGGCATCGATTTCGAGCAGGTCGACGAAGCGCCCCGCATCGACCGCCGTGCACACCGCGCATTCGCCGCACGGGTCGGCCGATTCACCGCGTTCGCAGTTAAGCGACTTGGCGAAGATGCGGGCAATGGTGGTCTTGCCCACGCCGCGCGTACCCGTGAACAGGTAGGCATGGTGCATGCGCCCGCTGTCGAGCGCATTGGTGAGCGCGCGAACCACGTGTTCCTGGCCCACGAGTTCGGCGAACTTCCGTGGGCGCCACTTGCGTGCGAGAACCTGATAGGACATGCGATCTACCTTGGGGCGACAGTCGATTGTGCCAAGGAGACGTGGCCGGCGAAAGCGCTGGTCCAGAAAGGCGATGACCCTGCCAGCCACACCCCGGCACCCGAATCATCCGCTACCGTTGCTTCCTTCCGGACCTGGCGGAGTTTACGGACTATCGTCGCGGGGGGACCGACAGGGCCACCATAAAAGACGTAGAACTGGCGGAGAGGGCGGGATTCGAACCCGCGATACGCTATTAACGTATACACACTTTCCAGGCGTGCTCCTTAAACCACTCGGACACCTCTCCGCACTGGTACTTCCCTCTTCCCGGTATCCGTCCCGGCAAAGAAGCGGAAGGATAACGGCATGCGCAGCCCCGCACAAGCGGTGGGCGCCGCCGGATGCCCTGTTTCGTGGTGCCTAGCCCGCCGTGAGCCGCACCGGCTCAGGCTCGGGGAGCGCCAGGCTTTCGCCGGGCCGCACCACGCGGTAACCCCGGCCCGCCAGCGTCTCGCCGTCGGCGACACTGCCGTAGTGGTAAAGGGCCATGCGGGCTCGCACCGCCTCGGGATATTCACGTTCGAGGTCATCCACGCCGGTATGCGACGGATTTCCCACCACGCCGCAATCGTGGGCCACGACTTCGCCGGCCACTGCGTGGATCGCCAGGGCCTCGGGGACGGGTCGCGTATCGCCCGTGAACACGAAACTGCCACGCACGGCCAGCCCGTACGAGGTGCCCTGTACGTGGTGCCGGGTGGGGAACACATCGAACCAGAGCCCCTCATGCCAGAAGCCGCGCGTGCAGGGCACCAGATGGAACGCCTCCCAATAATTCACCCCGCCCTCGGCCAGCGCACCCGGGTAATCGGCAACCCTGCCCTGCAGCCAGGGCAACAGCGCGGCATGGAGGAACACCTTGGTGCGCCCGCGCAGCGCCTCATCGAACCACAGCCGGAAAAACAGCCGCTCCATGCCAGCGACGTGGTCCATGTGGGTATGGGTGATGTACAGCGCAGGCGGCGGTGCACCGTAGGTCGCCACGTAGCGATCCAGCGTATCCGGCCCGCAATCGACCAGCAGCAGGGGCTGGCCATCGCGCTCGAGCACGACCGCCGATGAGCCCAGCTCCACCGCATGGGCGGCACCCGTACCAAGGAAACGAAGCTCGTAGCTCACGCACCGAAGCCCTCTTCGTAGGCCTGGACCAGGGCGGGCCAGAGCACTTCATCGAACATATCGCCACCCTCGCGCGCGCCGACCTTGACCAGCGAACGCTTTAAACGCGCCAGATTGCCCCGGCGCCAGCCAACGGCAGGACGGCGCAGGCGGCCGCGGTCGAAATCGATGAGGTAGAGGCCTTCCCCGTTGACCAGGATGTTGTGCGCATTGAGATCGGCGTGCCAGGCCCCTACGCGGTGAAACCTTGCGACCAGTTCACCGACACGCCGCGCCAGTGCTTCGTTGAACGCACCGTCGGCGACGCGCTCGGCAAGCGTCCGTGCATCGGGGATGCGCAGGGTGATCAGATCGGCCCGGTAGGCCAGGCCGTGACGCACATGCCGTGCCGCCAGGGGCGGCGGCACGGGCAGGCCGCGCCGGGCCAGCTCGGCCAGCAAGCGGAATTCGCGGCTGCTGCGGGTACGGGCATCGCCGGTGAAAAGGTAGCTATCGCCCAGCAGCGCTGCCACCATGCCGCCACGGCGGTAGTGGCGCAAAACGGCCTCGCCCGCCGGCGTATCGATAATGGCGACGCCGCCGCGGCCACCTGGCTGGGCACGCAACGCCCCACGGCTCGCCCATGCATCGGGCGAGAACCAGTCGGCGTCTACTTGAGCTGTGCGGGCCGCGTCGAACAGAATCGTGCCGCCCGCGGCCTCCGTTACTCGTTGGTCTGTCATCTGAAGGGCCGCCTGCCTGGCGGCCACCTATCCGGTAACCCGATCGTGTCCAGTCTAGCAAGCCGCCCCCTCCCGCCGGGAGACTCCAGCCTTTGCATCCTGCGGACATCCGCCATTGGCGACGTGACGCACGTCGTGCCGATCATCCGGACGCTGCAGGCTGCGGTACCGCAGACCCGCCTCACGTGGATCGTCGGCAAGCTGGAGCAGAAGCTGGTGGGCGACCTGCCTGGCGTCGAGTTCGTGACCTTCGACAAGGGCAAGGGCCGGGAAGGCATGCGGGCGGTACGTGATGCCCTGGCGGGGCGGCGCTTTAGCGCATTGCTGCATATGCAGGTGGCACTGCGATCAAACATGCTGAGCCTGGCGGTGAAGGCGGATCGCCGCATTGGCTATGACCGGGCGCGTTCGAAGGACTTGCACGGCCTGTTCGTCAACGAGCGTATTCCCGCCCGCACGGGCGAACACGTACTGGATGCGATGGCCAGCTTCATCGAGCCGCTGGGCCTGAAGCAGACCGACGTGCGCTGGGATATCCCGGTCGCCGATGAGGCCCACGCCTGGGCCGCCGAACAGCTGCCCGGCGATACGCCCACCTTGCTGGTGAGCCCTATGTCGAGCCACACGGTGCGCAACTGGCGGGTGGATCGCTACGCGGCGGTGATCGACCATGCGATGGCGCGCGGCATGCGCGTGGCATTGGTGGGCGGCCCTTCACCCGCAGAGCGCGAGCTGGCCGACCAGATTCTCGCCGCGGTGAAGGTCCCGCCGATGGATCTGACCGGCAAGGACACGCTGAAGCGATTCATGGCCCTGCTGGCCCGTACCAGCATGATCCTCACCCCGGATTCGGGCCCAATGCATATGGCGAACGCCGCTGGCACCAAAGTGCTGGGCCTGCACGCCGCCAGCAACCCGCACCGCTCAGGCCCCTACTCCGATCGCCGCTGGTGTGTGGATAAATACGACGCCGCCTCGCGCAAGTTCTTCGGCAAGCCGGCGTCGGAGATTCCGTGGGGCACCAAGATCGAAAAGGAAGGCGTGATGGATCTCGTGGCAGTGCCCGAGATGATCGATCGGCTCGAGGCGTGCGCCGCCTTCCTCAACCTGCCCCTTAGTTAATCAGAACGTCGGCTTGGCGCCGTAATCCTGGTACGACTTTTCTTCCACCAGCGTGGAGCCGAGCTTCAGGTTGATCTCACGCTTCACGGCGGCGCGCTCGTCATTCTCGAAATACACCGAGCGGGCAAGCTGGATGAAATCGTTATCGAACTCCTGCGCCTTTTCCTTGATACGGATGTCGTCCTCGATCTTCCACAGGCGCTGGTTCACGGCGAGCAGGCGGCCGGTTTCGTCTTTGATATCGGTTTGCGACGCGGCGTGATTGGCCCACGTGGTTTCGAGCAGCTCGAGCTCGTTGCGCACGTTGGCGAGCTTCGCCTCGTCCTTGATCTCCTGCAGCTTGATCTGGAGGATGGTGATCTTGTCGATCAGCTCGCCGTAGGATACCGGGGTCTCGATCAGGCTCATGGAAGGTCTCCGTCAGGTCAGGCGCGGGAGGTTAGCAGCTTTGGCCACGGGCCGGCTTAGCGGCCGCCAACGGGCAGCAGCACCCCTACAAGGTGATGAGGCCGAACGTATCGAGCAGCAGCACGATATTCAGCGCCAGCACGACCAGGGCGGCCAGCACGGCCAGCGCCACCACCGGCCGCGCGATACGAAAACGGCCCATGATCCGCTGCCGTGCCGAAAACCACACGAGCGCGACCATGGGGAACGGCAAGGCAATGCTCAACGCCACCTGGCTCAATACCAGAGCCCGGGTCGCGTCCACGCCTGCGGCCACCACGGCGAAGCTGGGCACCATGGTGATCAAGCGACGCAGCCAGAGCGGGATACGGAAATCCACGAAGCCCTGCATGATCATCTGCCCCGCCATCGTCCCGACCACGGAGCTGGAGAAGCCCGATGCGATGAGTGAAACCAGGAAAATGGTCGCCGCCGCACCGCCCAGCAGGGGCACCAGGGTCTGGTAGGCCGTTTCGATCCGGGCCACATCGGGGTGGCTTCCATGGAAAGCACTGGCCGCCATGATCACCATCGCGAGGTTGATCAGGCCAGCCACGGCCAAGGCGAGCACCACTTCCACGTTCGATAGCCGGATGATCCGCTGCCGTTCGGTATCGTTGGTGGGTTTGGCGCGACGCTCGGTGAGCCCCGAATGCAGGAACAGCGCGTGCGGCATCACGGTCGCGCCAATGATGCCGACGGCCAGCGCCACGGCCATCCCGTCCGGGAGGTCGGGCTTGAACACGTGCATGCCCACGGCGGCCCAGTCGACCGGGGCAATGAACACCTCGACCAAATAGCAAAGGCCCACGACCCCGACGAGTGCGCCTATGGTCAACTCAAGCCGGCGCGCGCCCCGCCCCTCCAGCAACAGCAGCACATACGTCACGATGCCCGTGACGACCATGCCGGCCAGCAAAGGCATGTGGAACAGCAGCGCGAGGCCAATCGCGCCGCCAAGGAATTCCGCCAGGTCGGTGGCCATGGCGGCCAGCTCGCTGACCACCCACATGACCCAGACCACCGGGCGTGGCAGATGCATCCGGCACAGCTGTGCGAGGTTATATCCCGTCACGATGCCGATGCGGGCCGACAGGCTCTGGAACAGCATGGCCACCAGGTTGGCGAGCAACACCACCCACAACAGCGCGTAGCCGTAGCGGGCGCCCGCCTGGATGTTGGTGGCGAAATTACCCGGGTCGATATAGGCGACCGAGACCACGATCGCCGGTCCCGCAAAGGGTGCCAGCGCAGCCAGGCCGCGACGGCGGCCCTTCAGCACGTCCTGCATCACCTGGGCATCGCGCGCCTGCCTGACTTCCTCTCTCACCCTGCCGCCTGCGTGCACGCACATTGCGTTCACATCCATTAGAGGCCCGGGTACGTGCATGGCGCGTGGAAAGGCGGCTGAACGGCCACTACGGGCTTCGCGAGGCTTCCACGCGGCTCGGCCTATATCTCGCGAGTGCCAGGAGCCGCCATGACCACCATCACCCGCCACATTCCCCGCATTTCAGGTTTCTCCGCCGCCCATCAGGATGACATCGGCCTTTGCGTGCTCGCCGAGCTGGATACCGCTCCCGGCGAACGCTGGCTGGCGCTGTTCGCGGCGCGGTGCGAGGAGGCTTTTTCGCGGCATACCTCGCCCGATATCCGCTGGGTCGAGGGGCGGATCTGGTTCCGCGTGCCCTCCGAGGAACTGGTGCTGGAATACGCCCGGCTTACCGTCGATGCTGTCAATGCCGCCGGGCGCGACGAGGCAGAGGAGCAGGCGCGTGAGGTGGAGCGCGCCCGGGTACTGGCGCAGAAGGCCCACGACCTGGACGCCCTGCTTAATGGCGTGAACGCTGCCCTCCCCGAATGGATGGAAGGGCAGCACACGGCCTGATTCAGGGCGAGGGGCCCTTGGCGCTGAAAAGCGCGACGCAGCCGATCGTGTCGACGCGCACATCGTTGAACCGGCTGGCCAGGGCCAGGCGCAGGTCATCGAGCGAATCCCGCGCGTTACCGAAAATACCCTTCTTGTTGTAGAAGCCCATGAGCTTGACCGCGGCGGGCGAACGCGGGACGCCCTGGGCCAGGATCGTCGCTCCGAATAACGTGCCGCCAGGTGCAAGCAGCGGGATGAGATGGTCGAACACGGCCGACTTCTGGCGGATATCGCCTGCCAGGCAGTGCAGCAGGTAGGTCACGCCGATTGAACCGTACGTTTCGCCGTGGCCATCGATAGGCCGAAGCACATCCACGACATGCGTGGTGGGCGAGTAGCGCCCCACCCGGCGGGCCGCGGCTTCGAGCGAATTCGAGTTGAGATCCATCAGGGCAAGCCGGGGCGCTGCGGGGAAGCGGCAGTGATCCATGTACCAACCCGTCCCTACCCCGACATCGAGGTGGGACTCGGCGACATGCTGGTTGTACAGATCGAGAATCCGGCGCGTCGGGCACCGCCAGATCAGCGGGTTCGACAGGCGGAGCACCAACGTGTCGTAGATCGCGAGCGTGGCAGGGGAATAAACAGACTGGCTGTCGTAGGTCTTGGACGACGTGGCTGACATGGTCGGTGGGGGACTTGAGTGGGCGTGGGGATCGCGAAGCGTCGCATGCCCACTCCCCTGCGCTCCACCCCGATTGCCGAAATTGTGCTTTGCGTCCCTTTCCGATGCCGAAATGACGGGCACCCTCAAGACCCACCGACCTCAGCCGATGCCTTCTGTATCGCCAAGGAACCCACCCCGATGCCGGTTCAGAACGCCCGTCACCAGAATCTTCGCAAGATCCTCGCCCAGCTTGAGCGCGAAGGCATCGAAGGCTATGCCGATCAGGCCGAGCATCTGGGCAACGTCACGCCAGGGAAACTCGCCGCCATGGACCAGGGTGCACCCATCGATGTGCTCTTCTCCGAGCATGTGGAATGGGTACTGCACCGCCGGCGCGGGTGGATGGATGAGTTGCATGAGGATGATCCGCTGGAGGCCTGACCTCGTCAGCGAATCGCACCGCGGGCAAGCCTTACAGGCTGCTGTAAAAAGCCTACTTCGATAAAGACCACGCCTACATACGAGCGAAAATCTGCGTGTTGAACTTCGTCGGTCGCCACCTCCTCGGCGACGACGGGAGAACAACATGAGAAAACGATTGAACGCGATTTTCGGCGCGGGTCTGTGTGCCATTGCACTGGTGGTATCGGCGGACCCCACGCCGACGCTGTCGGCTGAATTTCCGCGGATGATGGTGTATCGCGGCATGCCTGCGCCCGAAGGACCACTCGCAGTAGCGCTCCCCCATCTGCGCGAGTTCGCCGCGCACGGCTCGGGCGAAGCCGCTGCGAGCGCATACGCAGGCTTGAGCTATTGCCGGAATACGGCCCCCTTTGACGCCGAACATGCTGCGACCTACTGCGCCGGGATCTCAAAGAAAGATCTCGACGACGCGTTCGTCTGGCTCGATCTGGCCGCAGAGCTTGGTGACATGGCAGCGATGTATGGGTTCGTAACGGGATGGCGCGGCGAGTTCGAAGCAGATACCCGCCAAAATAATAGCGCCGCCAGACGCACCGTCATGGCCTCTCGCGCCGACCAGTATCTGGAACGGCTGATCGCCATGTGCCATCGCGACGCACTGGGCTTTCAGTACGACAAGCGTTCAAGAGAGGGCGCCGCCGACCTGGAGCAGTCGGAGCGCGGGTATTTGCTAAGCACCCTTTACGGTGAGCGTTGGCCCAGCCCTCGCTTTGCTCGTACACGTTTAAACGCAACTGACGCACGCGAAGCACGAGCGCGGGGCAAGACCTTCCTTCAGAACCACTGTCGCAGGGAGCGCTGATATGCAAAAGCTTTATTGCCTCGGCACTCTCGTCATTTGCGCTTCACCGGCTGGTCTGGTCACCCTAAACGCGCCCTACACTCCGTCGGATCTAGGGTTACGGGGTGATCAGGCCACTAGACATCGCACTTAGACTTGCCGTCGCGGCAATTCTGAGTGGCATCATCGGCATCAATCGCGGCCGGCTGGAATGGACCGCCGGCCTGCGAACCCACATGCTCGTTGGCGTCGGTGCGGCGCTCGCCATTATCGTTTCGACGTTCGGCTTCGGCGATGTGCTGAATAACGACCACGTCGTATTGGATCCTTCGCGGATCGCCGCGCAAGTTATCAGCGGCATCGGCTTTCTTGGCGCAGGCACTATTCTTTTCGTCGAGCGCGATCAGATTGTTCGAGGGCTGACGACCGCGGCAAGTCTATGGGCTGTTGCCTCTGTCGGCCTCGCGGCAGGCGCGGGTTTGTTTTGGGGTGCCACGATCGCCACCGGCTTGATCTGGATCATCCTCGCCATGCTGAAGCCACTCGAACGCAAATTGACGGGGCGCGCCTCGCGCCGGCCGCGCGTCATCGTCACTCTCAGCGGCATGAACGCGCTGACTGCGTGCGAGACGGTTCTTGCCGAACAGCACCTGCCCTTCACCAAGACCGTATTGCGGCGCCAGCCCGATGGTGACGACCGGGTAACCATTTTATTCGCCAAGCCGGTACGGCGGGAGCAACTGGCGACGCTCGCCGACGCCATGCGCGGCGTGGAAGGTATCAAAGCGGTAAGCTACCAGGGGTAACCGCCAGGACCCGCTTTGCCATGCGCACTACGGAACGGCTGGTGCTTCGCCCGGCCCATATCGACGATCTGCAATCGCTGTTCCTGATCTACAGCGACCCTGCCACGAACACGTTTAATCCCGCTGGCCCGCTCACGACGCACGAAGCGGCGCGTGCCGTGCTGAAGCGCTGGATGCAAACGTGGAACACCGAAGGGTTCGGCCAATGGGCGATCGCTACGGCGGAGCAGCCCGATCGCATCATCGGCTTTGGCGGCCTAAACCGCTACATGTATGGAGATATCGACAGGGTAAACCTGGGTTATCGGTTTGCTGTACCTGCATGGCGCAAAGGTTATGCCACGGAACTTGCACTCACCGCCCTGCGCTTTGGCTTCGATGAGCGCGCCTTCGATGAGATCTACGGCGTGGTTCGACCCACCCATGCAGCATCGATACGTGTGCTTGAGAAAGCGGGCATGCAACGCGTTGGAACGTTGCATGACGTACTGCGCGACGCGCCGAGCCTGGTGTATCGAGCACTCAAGTCTCAGCGGTAGGCTCGAGAACCCCGGCAAATCCAGCGTTGCCCATGCTCCGCGTGACGATTCTGGAAATCGTACGCGGAGAATCCCTACATCATCTGTTGGGCGGCGCCTTCGTCTCGCCATCAACCCTGCATAGCCGCGTCAATTATCATGGACCACGACCAGCACCTGGCAGACCGCCACCGGCTCAAGCGCAATCCAGCAGGGAAACGAATGAACTATATGCAGCAGGGAGTGTGGGAGGAAACTCGGCGAGATACCGAGCGCGGGCCCGCCATTCCTGATGGGTTGTTTCAGGATGGCAGCATGGAAGCTCGTGTCGCCAAGCTTGAAGCAGACGTCGACCATCTAAAGACCGACATGGCTGACACTCGTGCCCAAGTCAGGAACATAGCTAACAAGGTGGGCGGCATCGCCAACAAAGTTGATGTGATGGAAGAACGCACGAGGCATGTTGCGACCAAGGCATGGGTTCTGAGTGGCGTGGTCGTCGTACTCGTCACAATCATCGGGGCCTGCGGTTGGGCAGCCCAGCAGTACCTCGGACCGATATTGGCAAGACTGTCAGCCTGATCCGGAAATTACCGCCCGTCGCTGCGGCCCCTTGCGCTTCGTTCCCCGCGGGCGCTTGGAAGTTTCGCCTCGGGGACAGCCGCCGGCGCCCGGCCCCTAAGGCAGCGGCATGACGGGGCATCCTTCATGACTCACTTCAAAGGCGGCCGACAAAAACAAAAGCCCCGCATTGCTGCGAGGCTTTGTTCTGAAACTGGCGGAGAGGGTGGGATTCGAACCCACGGTACGCTTACACGTACGCCTGATTTCGAGTCAGGTACATTCGACCACTCTGCCACCTCTCCGAAAGGGTCGACGGAAGGCTGTGGGGCCTGCCGAGTCGGCAATGATAATGGGTCCGTCGCGCCGTGACAACAGGCTTTTGATGGGGCATGCTCGCGGGGCATATAGGGCAGTCTCACGCCCTCCCCCAGTCGCCCAAAGGCCCACATGATCGAGTTCGGACACGGCACGCACACGGGGCTTCGCCGTCTGCGCAATGAGGATACCTACTACGCCGATGCCGGCCTGGGCCTCTTCCTGGTCGTGGATGGCATGGGCGGGCACAAGCATGGCGAGGTCGCCTCGGCCATGGCCCGCGACGGCGTGGTGGCGCAGGTCACCGCCGGGCAGTCGCTGGTCGATGCGATCCAGCGGGTGAACGAGGCGCTGATCGCGCGGTCGGGCGGCCTTAAGGAATCGCGGCCCATGGGAACCACCATTGCGGCGATCCGCGTATCAGGCCGTGCCTACGAGGCGGCCTGGGTGGGCGATAGCCGGATCTACCGGTTTGCCGAGGGCAGCCTCGAGCGGCTGTCGCACGATCACTCGATCGTCGAGGCGTTGGTCGAGGCCGGCGAACTCACCGAGACGCAGGCCCGGAACCATCCGCAGCGGAGCGTGCTAACCCAGGCACTGGGCATTACCGCGCCGGATCAGCTGCACATTGGGCTTGCCCGCGGCGAGCTGACTCCAGGTGCCCGTTTGCTGCTTTGTACTGACGGGCTCACCGATGAGGTGACGGACGAGAAGATTGGCGAGATCGTGGCGCGTACGGATCTCGCAGCGCAGGAGTGTGTGGATCACCTGGTACTGGCGGCGCTGGGTGGGACGGGGCGGGATAATGTCACGGCCATTTTGGTGCGTGCGGCGGCGTGAATCGCGCGCAAGCGCGCTCCTACAGGAGCACGCTTTGTTCGCAGCCAAGGGCATCAACTGACGGTGTAGGAGCGCGCTTGCGCGCGATCCGCGGCACGCGGCCGATTCAATGAACCGTCGCGTCCGACTCAAGCTTGCGCCAGATGCTCTGGCCGCCCGCAGATTTATCCAGCGCATCCAGCCGCTGCGCATGCATCGATAGCTCATCATCCGTCGCGCGCAGCACGACCGGTCGGCGGTTGATCACGATATCGCCGAGCACGTTGGCGGCGGAGTTATCCGCACCGGCGTCGAACACGAAATCGAGGCCGACCTGGCCCGAAGTCATCGCGACATAGACATCCGCCAGCAGCTGCGCATCGAGCAGGCCGCCATGGAGATCGCGATGGGTGTTATCGACACCGAGGCGCTTACAGAGCGCATCCAGGCTATTGCGCTGCCCGGGGTACATCGTACGGGCCATCACCAGCGTATCGAGTACCGTGGCGTAGTCGGTAACCTTCCCGTACTCCGGGCCTAGTCGCGCCAGCTCGGCGTTGATGAAGCCCACGTCGAACGCCGCGTTGTGGATGATGAGTTCGGCGCCTTTGATATAGGCGAGGAACTCATCGACCTTCTCGCGAAAGAACGGCTTGTCGAGCAGGAACTCGTCCTGGATACCCGTGACCTCGCGCGCGCCTTCATCGATGGCACGCTCGGGGTTGAGGTACGTATGGAAATGGTTGCCGCTGGGGCGGCGGCCGATCAGCTCGACCGCACCGATTTCGATCAGGCGATGGCCCAGGTGGGCCTCAAGGCCGGTGGTTTCGGTATCGAGAACGATCTGCCTCATGCCACCTTCCCCTTCTCCTTGTAAATGATCGCCTGGTCACGAGCGGCCACATCCACACGCTCGTTCTCTTCGTGGCCGGCGTGGCCCTTCACCCATTCCCAGGTCACGGTATGGGGCTGGGTCGCCGCATCCAGGCGCACCCACAGGTCCTGGTTCTTCACTGGCTTCTTGTCGGCGGTGAGCCAGCCGTTGCGGCGCCACTTAGGCACCCATTCCTGCAGGCCCTGCATGACGTACTTCGAATCGGTCATGAGGTGCACCTTGCACGGGCGCGTCAGCGCCTCGAGCGCGGAGATGGCGCCCATGAGCTCCATTCGGTTGTTCGTCGTATCGGGCTCGCCGCCGGAAAGCATTTTCTCAATGCCCTTGGTGCGCAACAGGGCGGCCCAGCCGCCAGGGCCAGGGTTGCCCAGGCAGGCGCCGTCGGTAAAGGCTTCAACAAGATCGGTCATGGAACTCTTCAGCTGATGTGATCGCGGGCGTGGCGCCGTGCGCCGGACGCGAACGTGCCGGGCACCGGGGCGGGCACGACGGCCGCGCGGGGTCGCAAGGGTACCGCCGCGGGACGCTTTTTGCGCGCGACCAGCAGGTAACCGCCGCCGATAAGCGACTCACCGACAGTGGCGCCACCGGCGCGCGGCCAGGCGCTGCCCAGGCGGCGCGGCATGGAAAGCTCGAAATCGTCGCGCACCAGGCGCTGGCTCCACCACCAGGGCCAGGTAAGCCTTGGCCGGGCGCTATCGCTCTGCCGGGCCACCCAGGGCGACCACAAGCCGAGCGGATGAATACCGGTGATGGCGATCATCCCGCCCGGCTCAAGCACCCGTATGGCTTCATCCAGAAGGTTGTCCTGGCGCGCCGTGGTTTCGAGGGCATGGCGCAGCAGAACCACACCAAAGGCCTCGTCAATGAACGGCAAGGGCTCCAGGCCGCTCGCCAGGACGTCCCCCGCCAAGTGGGGCCCTCTGACGCGTACTGTCGCCCAATGCCCCAGCAGCGGGATCGCAGGCGGCTCTGCGCCGACGGCCGCCGTGAGGTGCAGCCCGTGGTCCCCAGTGCAGCGATTTAGCAGGGGCGCCAGCACGCGATTCTCGTCCGCAAGCAACTTGCGGAGGTGGGGCGTCGCATAGATGTCGGAGACGGGGCCAGGCATGTGTGATCAGTGTAGTGAGGTTGAACGACCGCCGCACGGGTTAACAACCGGCTAACGAGCGGGAAATACCCGGCTGATATAGTCCGGCCGCCCCCACCCGGCCACCCTGGTCGGACGGCGGCCAAACCCTGGGTGTTCGCGCCCTATCGACGTCACGGAGTCCGCCCGATGCATTGGGTTCCCGTCGCGGCCTTGAGCGACAACTACATCTGGCTGGTCGCCGATGACGAAGGCAACGCTTTCGTCGTGGATCCCGGTGAAGCCGCCCCTGTCGAAGCTGCGCTGAAAGCGCGCGGCTGGACCCTGCGCGCGATCCTGCTCACGCACCATCACAACGATCACATCGGTGGTGTGTTCGACCTGGTGCGCGACCACGACGTGGAAGTGATATCGCCGCTCGATACGCGCATTCCTTATAAGACGCAGATCGTGGGCGAAGGCGACACCGTCGTGCTCGATGCACCGCGGGCCACTTTTCAGGTGATGGAAGTCCCAGGGCACACCACCTCGCACATCGCCTACGCGGGCGAAGGCTTCCTGTTCTGTGGCGATACCCTTTTCAGCGTCGGCTGCGGCCGCCTTTTCGAAGGCACGCCGGAGCAGATGCTCGCCTCGCTAGACAAGTTCGCCCATTTGCCGCCGGAGACGCTGGTCTTCTGCGCGCACGAATACACCGCGTCCAATATCCGCTTCGCGCTCAGCATCGATCCGGATAACGCCCCCTTGCGCCGCCGTCGTGACGAGGTGGCGCGCCTGCGCGAGGACGGGCACCCCAGCGTGCCCAGCCGCCTCGCCGAAGAGCTCGCCACCAACCCCTTCCTGCGCGTGGACAGCGAGGCAATCGCCCGCTGGGCCGAGGCCCATGGCAAGGAACACGCCACGCGGGCGGAGCGCTTCGCCGCGCTGCGCCAGGCCAAGGACACCTTCACCGCATGAACGTATTGGCACGCCGGCTTCTGCCGACCCTTATTCCGCTTGTGCTCACCGCGTGCGCTGGCACCACGCCCCGCCCCATCGCCCCTCTCGCGCCGCCACCGGCACCCACCTCGGTGGATACGGTGCAGGATGTGAACATGTCGCCGAAGCTGGCGCGCCCTGCCCCGCCGGCCGACTTCTGGGGTGAGATGCGCGATAGCTTCGCCATGCCGGGCTGCGAGGCCGATCCCCAGGTGATGGCCTGGGCGCGTACCTATACGAAGTTGCCAAACCGCTTCGAGCAGCAGGTGAATGAAGTTCTGCCGCTCATTGTGTACGCGCACAAATCCGCCATGAAACACAGCGTCGCCGGTGAGTTCGCCCTGCTGCCCTGGGTGGAAAGCCAGTACCGCCATGTGCCAGGCGTGAAGAACCGCCCCGCCGGCATGTGGCAGATCATGCCGCAGACGGCACACACGCTCGGCCTGCGCGTCGATAAGAATTACGACGAGCGCCTGGACATCACCAAGTCGACCGAATCGGTCATGTCCATGATGCGTCGCTATTACGATGACCTGGGTGACTGGCGCCTGGTCGACGTGGCCTACAACGCCGGCGAATTCGGCCTGAAGAAAACCATCGACAAGCACGGCGGCCCGTCCGATGACGAGGGCCTGCCGGATGTGCCGATGAAGGCGAACACGAAGGAACACCTCGTCAAGCTGATGGCCATCGCGTGCATCGTGCGCGACCCCGGCCGCTTCAACGTGCAGCTACCCAAGCAGGATCGCGACGACGCGCTGCAGGTGGTGAAGGTCGATAGCCCCCAGTCGCTCGCCCAGGCGGCGAAGCAGTCGGGGCTCTCGATGAACGACCTGCGCGACTTCAACCCCGCGTTCCGCACGACCAAGGCCACTGTGACGTCGACCCTGCTGCTGCCGAAGACAGCGGCAGATCAGTACAACCTGGGCCCGGTCGATCCGGTCGCCGACGTGCCTGCCGCCAGCGATGATGACGAGGACATGGCTCCCACGAAGGCCGCCAGCAAGGCTACGAAGACCGCGAAGACAACCAAGGGCCTGAAGAGCGGCAAGGCGGTGGCGAAAGCGGTGCCTGCTTCCTCGAAGAAAGACGACGCCAAGCTGATCGTCTACAAAGTCAACAACGGCGAATCGCTGTGGACCATCGCGCGCCGCCATCAGGTGAGCGTCGAACAGCTCATGAAGTGGAATGATCTGGATACCGCGTCGGTGAAGCCCGGCCAGGTGCTGAAGCTCACCGCTTCCCGCTAACCGCAGATCTTGTGTAGGAGCGCGCTTGCGCGCGATAGGGTTACGACGAGCACCCATCGCGCGCAAGCGCACTCCTACACACGGCGATTACAGCTGGACGAGGTTCCACTGCACGTCGGGGCTGACGTCAGCGTCATAATCCACGCCTTTCACCTCAAAGCCGAACAGCTTGATGAAGTCGTGCTTGTAGCCGGCGTAGTCCGTGTCATCCCACAGGTTCGCCGTGGTGACCTTCGGCCAGAGGGCCTTGCACTCGGCCTGCACGTCGTCGCGCAGTTCCCAGTCGTCCAGGCGGATACGGCCTTCCGCGTCCGTCTCGGCGGGCTTGCCGTCCGTGCGGTACAGGCGATCGTGGAACAGACGGTTGATCTGCTCGATCGTGCCTTCGTGGATACCCTTAGCCTTCATGATCTTGAAGACCATGGACACGTACAGCGGGATCACCGGGATGGCCGAGCTGGCCTGGGTGACCACCGACTTGAGCACCCCTACATAGGAGCGAAGGTGCAGAGCATCGTGGCGCGCGGCCAACTCGTGCGCGGTACGCTCGAGATGCTCCTTGGCCAGGCCCAGGGTACCGCGGCGGTACATCGGCCACGTCGTCTCCGTACCGATGTAGCTGTAGGCGATGGTCGTGGCGTTATCCGCGAGCACGCCGGCTTCCGCCAGTGCATCGATCCACAGGGCCCAGTCCTCACCACCCATCACGGTGACGGTGTCCTGCTTCTCCTGCTCCGTCGCGGGCTCGACCGTGGCCTCGACCACTTCATTCTTGTTGGTGTCGACCGAGGAAGCCTTGAAGACCTCACCCACTGTCTTCAGCGCCGAGCGCACGACCGTGCCTGGCTCGCCCAGCTTGGACCCTTCCGGCAGCTTGCGCACCGGCGAGGCGAGCGAATAGACGACCAGGTCGACCTTGCCACCCATCTCGCTCTTGATGATCTCGATGGCTTTAGCGCGGGTCTCGTTGGCGAAGGCATCACCGTTGATGGATTTCGCAAACAGGCCTGCATCCGTGGCGAGTTTGTCGAATGCCGCAGCGTTGTACCAACCCGCCGTACCCGTCTTCGTTTCGCTCGATGGCTTCTCGAAAAACACACCCAGGGTAGCGGCGCCCTGGCCGAAAGCCGCGGTGATCCGCGAGGCCAGGCCGTAGCCGGTGGATGAACCGATCACCAGCACGTTCTTCGGGCCGGCGGCGAACGTGCCGCTGGCCTTGGTGATGGCGATCTGCTCTTCGACGTTCTTCGCGCAGCCGACCGGGTGGGCGGTGGTGCAGATGAAGCCACGAACCTTGGGTTGAATGATCACGGGTTGTCCCTTTGACGCGATAAGACGGCCATTCTAAAACGGGATGCGGTCCATGCGCTCACGCATGTTGCGAGGCAAAAAAAACCCCGCTTTCGCGGGGTCTTCGGGGTGTTCGGCGGAACGCGTTACATGCGATCGCTGGCGACCGTGACCTTGGCCCGGGCGCGCAGGGATTCGACGTATTCCATGGTCACGGCGCGCGCCATGGCGTCCATCATCTGGCCGCGCAGGGCATCGCGGGTGGCCTTCTCGACCTTGGCCGGGTCACCATCGGTGACCTTGTCCACGGCGACCACCGCATAATTGCCGTTATCGACGCGGACGGCCGACCAGACGGGCTTGCCCGCGACAGGGCGTGCGAGCGAAAACACCTCGCGCAGGATACCCGGCGGGACGTCCTTCACTTCACCCAGCTTGCTGCGGGTAAGGCCGGCTGCCGACTGCACCGGTGCCTTGGCCAGCGTGGCGACGTCGCCACCCTTGGCAAGCTGCGCCGCCAGGTCGTCTGCCTGCTTCTTCGCCAGGACATCCACGCGCTCGTCCAGGATCCGCTGGCGGATCGTGTCCTTCACGCTGGCGAGATCCTTGGGGGCCGCCGCATTGTGCTTGGAAAGGTGCATGACAATGGCATCGCCCTTGCCGACCTGTACCAGCGACGAGTTATTGCCCTGGTTCAGCACGTCATCGGCAAACGCGGCCTGGATGAACTTCGGATCCTGGGGGATGCCTTCGCCGCCAGCGTGGCCAAACAGCGGGCTCGTCTTGATCTCAAGGCCCAGCTCCTTCGCAGCCGGCTCAAGGGAGCCCGGGTTGCGTTCGGCAAGGTCGGCCAGCTGGCCGGCCTTCTCGTTGTACTGGCGCTCGCCTTCGGCCTTCGCCCAGTCGCCGGCCAACTGGCCACGCACTTCGGCAAACGGCTTGGCATCACCTTCACGGGCGTCGCGCAGCCAGATGATGTGATAGCCCTCATCCGGCGACAGGATCGGCTCCTTGCTCACTTCGCCCTTCTTCATGGCGAACAGGGCGGTATCGAAGGCGGGATTAGTCACGCCCTTCTCGAGCCAGCCGAGGTCACCACCGGTACGCTTGGAGCCCAGATCGTCCGAGTTCTCGGCGGCCAGCTTGGCAAAGTTTTCCGGCGTGGCTTCGGCGGCAATCTTCTTTGCCTTCTCCAGCGCGGCCTTCTGCTGATCCGGCGTGGCGTTCTTGGGCACGTTCACAAGGATGTGCGAAGCCATGCGCTGCTCGGGCTGCGCATAGCGCTGCTTGAACTTGTCGTAGTACTCGTGGAGCTGCGCGTCGGTGGGTTCCCCCACTTTCAGGTCGGACTGCTTCACTTCCAGGTACTGCACCGACACCTGCTCCGGCGTGGTGAAGTCGACGATGTGCGACTTGTAGTACGTGTCGATCTCGCTATCGGCCACGTTCGCGTCGGTGAGCGAGGGGCGCGGCAGATCCACATAATGGAGATCGCGCTGCTGGTCGTGCAGGCGGAAGAAGTTGTCGACGTCGGCATCGCTCACCAGCGTGGTCGCCGAAATAGCTTCCGGGAGCATCTGCGTGGCAAGGCTGGAGCGAATCTTGGCCTCGTACATGGCCGGGGTCATGCCCTGCGACGCAAGCACCGCACGATAGGTGCCGGGATCAAAGCGGCCATCCACCTGGAAGCCCTGGTCCGCACCAATCGTGTCACGCACCGACTCGTTGGAAACGGCGAGGCCAAGATCGGTGTTCGCCTTCTGCAGGAGCACCTGGTTGATCATGCCCTCCAGGATCTGCTGCTTGAGTTCGGGCTTTTCGAGATCGGCCACCGTGTACGGCGAATTGGGCGTACCCGCGATCTGCTGGCGCAGTTCCGTCAGACGGCCCTGCCAGTCTTCCTGCGTAATCTCGTGGTCATCCACCTTGGCCACATACGTATCGGTGTGCGAGACGAAGTACGACTCGATACCGAAGAAGGCGACCGCAAAGACGCAGATGCCAAGAACAATGGCAGCGGGCCAACCGTGGATCTTGTTACGCAGGGCTTGCAGCATGATGCAACTCGCACAGGTGGCACCGGCAAACCGTTGCCGGCGGTAGATAAAGCAAAGGCGCCACGCGGGCGCCTTTGCAGGACGAATGGCGGAGTGGACGGGACTCGAACCCGCGACCTCCGGCGTGACAGGCCAGCATTCTAACCGACTGAACTACCACTCCACTTCCGTTTGGTGGGTGCTGAGGGGATCGAACCCCCGACCAGCGCCGTGTAAAGGCGACGCTCTACCGCTGAGCTAAGCACCCGCTAACGGTAAGACCAATTAGTTTACGTGATCCTTGAGCGCCTTGCCAGCGGTGAAGGCCGGAACCTTCGATGCCGGGATCTTGATTTCTTCGTTCGTGCGCGGGTTACGGCCGGTGCGCGCAGCGCGGCTACGCAGCTTGAACGTGCCGAAGCCGACCAGGGCAACGTCTTCGCCCTTCTTCAGCGTGTCCTTCACCGCCTCGATAAGACCCTCGAGCGCCTTGCCCGCGTCAGCCTTCGACAGCTCGGCCTTCTCAGCGATGGCGGCGATGAGATCGGTTTTGTTCATTACGTGACTCCCTAAAGGTAATTCGGAACGCCGGACGGCGATCCCGGACGAAAATACGTCAGGTCAACGGACCTGCCATGGGCATGATCGGTGACCCCGCGATGCATGGCGCCCTTGCGGCGCGGGCGATGGCGGTGTGGCCTTTATACCAGCGCCCTCCCCCCGCCGCAACACGAGCAATACCAACGTTTTCAGCGCATATGCATGATTCGCGGAGGCTTGCGCTGGAACGAAAAAACGATTATTGCGACGATTAATGACAGGACAACGAAAATAAAAAGGGCGCACACACGTGCGCCCTTTTTTCCGTAGCAACGGAACGTTACGTCAAATCAATGCGTGAGTGACGGGGAATTCTTGCCCTTGCCACCCTTGCCCGATTTGCGCGTTACCTCAACCACCTTGCCGTCTTCAGCCGCCTTGACCGCCCCAAGCGGGCGCTCCAATGCGAGGTCGAGCACTTCATCGATCCACTTCACCGGATGGATTTGCAACGAGCTGGTGATGTTCTCCGGCAGGTCGACAAGATCCTTGCGGTTCTCCTCAGGGATGATCACGGTGGTGATACCGCCGCGATGGGCCGCGAGCAGCTTCTCCTTCAGACCACCGATGGGCAGCACACGGCCACGCAGCGTGATCTCACCCGTCATCGCGACCTCGGAGCGCACAGGCACCTTGGTTAGCGCGGAGACGAGCGCCGTGCACATGGCAATGCCCGCACTGGGGCCGTCCTTCGGCGTGGCGCCCTCGGGCACGTGAATGTGGATATCGAGCTTCTCGTGGAAGTCCGGCTCGATACCGAGGCCCGCGGCGCGCGCACGAACGACGCTGAGCGCTGCCTGGATCGATTCCTTCATCACATCGCCAAGCTGGCCGGTGTGGACCAGACGGCCCTTGCCAGGCACAACCGAGGCTTCAATGCTGAGCAGGTCGCCACCCACCTGGGTCCAGGCGAGGCCGGTAACCAGGCCCACCTCGTTCTGCTGCTCCGCGCGGCCGAAGTCGAACCGGCGCACGCCGAGGTAATGATCGAGGTTGTTGGCATCGACGCTCACCTTGCCCGGCGCCGCTACCTTGGTCTTTGCGCTCTTCGCGGACGACTTCGCTACCTTGGCCCTGGCGCTCTCGGGAACGGTCCCCAGGGCAAGCTCCTTCACCACCTTGCGGCAGATCTTGGAAATCTCGCGCTCCAGGTTACGCACACCGGATTCACGGGTGTAGTAACGCACGATATCGCGCACGGCTTCTTCGGCAATCGCCAGCTCATCGGCCTTCAGCCCATTCGCCTTCAGCTGCTTCGGCAGCAGGTACTTCTGCGCGATGTTGAGCTTTTCGTCCTCGGTGTAACCGGGGATCCGGATGACTTCCATGCGATCGAGCAGCGGCCCCGGGATATTCAGGGAGTTCGCCGTCGCCACCCACATCACCTCGGAAAGATCGAGATCGACCTCGAGGTAGTGGTCATTGAACGCGTGGTTCTGCTCAGGGTCGAGCACCTCGAGCAGCGCCGATGACGGATCGCCGCGGAAATCCATCGACATCTTGTCGATTTCATCGAGGACGAACAGCGGATTCTTCGTGCCGACCTTGTTGAGGTTCTGCACGATACGGCCCGGCATGGAACCGATGTAGGTGCGACGATGGCCGCGAATCTCGGCTTCATCGCGCACGCCGCCAAGGCTCATGCGGACGAACTTGCGGTTCGTCGCCTTCGCAATGGACTGGCCCAGCGACGTCTTGCCCACACCCGGCGGACCGACGAGGCAGAGGATCGGGCCCTTCATGGTGTTCACGCGCTGCTGCACCGCCAGATACTCGAGGATGCGCTCCTTGACCTTCTCGAGACCGAAGTGATCGGCGTCCAGCGTTTCCTGGGCGAGCGCGAGATCCTTGCGGACCTTGCTGCGCTTCTTCCACGGCACGCCAACCACCCAATCCAGGTAGTTACGTACCACGGTCGCCTCGGCGGACATGGGCGACATCTGCTTGAGCTTGTTGAACTCCTGGCGCGCCTTCGTGAGCACAGCCTTCGGCATGCCCGCGTTGTCGATCTTCTTCTGAAGCTCTTCGATCTCGTTGGCGCCCTCCTCACCCTCACCCAGTTCCTTCTGAATGGCCTTCATCTGCTCGTTGAGGTAGTACTCGCGCTGGCTCTTTTCCATCTGCGACTTGACGCGGCCGCGGATGCGCTTTTCCACCTGCTGCAGGTCCATCTCGCCATCGACAAGGCCGATGAGCAGCTCAAGGCGCTGGCCGACATCGGAGGTCTCGAGGACCTTCTGCTTATCCGCCATGCGCACCGAGAGGTGCGCGGCAATGGAATCCGCCAGGCGCGACGGGTCATCGATGCCCGACAGCGTCGCCAGGATTTCCGGCGGCAGCTTGCGGCTCTGCTTCACGAGCTGTTCGAACAGCGAGACGAGCGAGCGCGACACCACGTCGAGTTCGCGATCGCTACCGCTGTAGATCGGCTCGATGACGCGGGCACGGCCGCGCATCATGCCGCCTTCGTCTTCGAACGAATCGATCTGCACGCGCGACTGGCCCTCGACCAGAACCTTCACGGTGCCATCGGGGAGCTTCAGCAACTGCAGTACGCCCGCCAGCGTGCCGACCTGATGCAGGTCTTCCACGGCGGGATCGTCAATGTCGGGGCTCTTCTGGGCGACGAGCAGGATCTGTCGTTCGCCTTCCATCGCCTGTTCCAGCGCGCGCATGGATTTGTCGCGCCCAACGAAGAGCGGGATAACCATGTGCGGGTAGACGACGACATCGCGCAGGGGGAGGACCGGCAACAGGTCCAGCGCGGCTCCGCTCGTGGTTTGGCTGCGATTCTTCGCCATGTGTGTGGGATTTCCCTCAAAGAATGTGGGGTTCGCCCCGACACTGCGCCGGAGCCACCATGGTAGTCAAGTGGAGGTTCGCGAAGGGACCATCAAGGCCCAGGCCTACATACAAAAACGGCCCCGGCGCGCTAACGCGCCGGGGCCGCTCCGTTTACCTTGCGGCCTCGCTTCAGGCGGCGTCGCCACCCTCGCCGGCGACCCGCTGCTGCAGGTTACCGCGATAGATCAGGTACGGCTCAGCCTGGCCATCGATGACAGCATCATCGACCACGACCTTACTCACATGCTCAAGCGACGGAAGCTCGAACATGGTATCGAGCAGCACCTGCTCCAGGATGGTGCGAAGCCCACGCGCGCCGGTCTTGCGCTTGAGCGCGCGCTTGGCGATGGCGGATAGCGCCTCCGGACGGAACTCGAGCTCGGCGCCTTCCATATCGAACAGCTTGCGGAACTGCTTTGTGACGGCGTTCTTCGGCTCGGTAAGGATCTGCACCAGCGCGGCTTCATCCAGCTCATCGAGCGTGGCGACCACCGGCAGGCGGCCGACAAACTCAGGGATAAGACCGAAACGGACCAGATCCGCCGGTTCCACTTCGGAAAGCATCTTGCCGACGTTCTCAGTGCGCTCTTTCGAGCGGACTTCGGCGCCGAAGCCGATGCCCGTGGTCTCGGAACGCTGCTGGATCACCTTCTCCAGGCCGGCGAACGCGCCGCCGCAGATGAAGAGGATGTTGCGCGTGTCGACCTGCAGGAATTCCTGCTGCGGATGCTTGCGACCACCCTGCGGCGGCACCGAAGCGAGCGTGCCTTCGATGAGCTTCAGGAGGGCCTGCTGAACGCCTTCGCCGGACACATCGCGAGTGATCGACGGGTTTTCGCTCTTGCGCGAAATCTTGTCGATTTCATCGATGTAGACGATGCCGCTCTGTGCCTTTTCGACGTCGTAGTCGCACTTCTGCAGAAGCTTCTGAATGATGTTCTCGACATCTTCACCGACGTAACCGGCTTCGGTCAGCGTCGTGGCATCCGCGATGGTGAACGGCACGTTGAGCAGGCGGGCCAGGGTTTCGGCCAGCAGCGTCTTACCCGAACCGGTGGGACCGATCAGGAGGATGTTCGACTTGCCGAGTTCGACGTCGTCGTTCTTCTGGCGCGACTCCATGCGCTTGTAGTGGTTATAGACGGCAACGGACAGCGCCTTCTTGGCGCGCGTCTGGCCGACCACGTACTGGTCAAGCGCTTCCATGATTTCGCGCGGCTTCGGAAGCTGGGTACGGCCCGAGGCCGCCTTTTCTTCCAATTCCTCGCGGATGATGTCGTTGCACAGCTCAACGCATTCGTCGCAGATGAACACGCTGGGGCCGGCGATCAGCTTGCGCACTTCATGCTGGCTCTTGCCGCAGAAGGAGCAGTACAGAATCTTGCCGTCGTTGGAACGGCCTTGCCGCTCGTCGCTCATGCTTTGGGCCCTACTGAGGATCTAGATGCGCTTTGAGAATAGCACAGCACCCCGCCCCGGGAACCCGGGGCGAAGTGCTGGATTTCACAAGCGAAATAACCGATCAAGCCGACTTGACGGTGTCAACGGTGCGCTTATCGAGGACCGAGTCGATCAGGCCATAAGCCTGGGCTTCCGCGCCGCTCATGAAGCGGTCGCGCTCGGTATCACGGGCGATTTCCTCGACCGTCTTGCCGCTGTGGTTCGCCAGGATGGCATTGAGACGCTCACGCATCGTGAGAATTTCACGGGCGTGGATCTCAATATCGGTGGCCTGGCCGGAAATGCCGCCAGCCCAGGGCTGGTGGATCATGATCCGGGAGTGCGGCAGCGAGTAACGCTTGCCGGCCGCACCAGCCGCCAGCAACAGGGCGCCCATGGAGGCGGCCTGGCCGATGCACATGGTGCTGACATCCGGCTTCACGAACTGCATGGTGTCGTAGATCGCCATGCCCGCGGTGACGGAACCACCCGGGCTGTTGATGTACAGGTTGATGTCCTTGTCCGGGTTTTCCGATTCAAGGAACAGGAGCTGCGCGACGATCACGTTGGCCATGTAGTCATCTACCGGGCCAACAGCGAAGATCACGCGCTCCTTCAGGAGGCGCGAGTAAATGTCGTACGAACGCTCGCCGCGCGAGGTCTGTTCGACGACGATGGGCACCAGGTTGAGGTTCTGGATCGGAGCCATGGACATGGGGTCTCTCCTTCGTGTGGGGCCCGGTTGTTGCCAGTAGACCGGCACCTCAGGCGCCGATCGGTCGCATCACCTCGTCGAAGCTCAGTTCCTGGTCGGTGGACTTGGCGTTATCCGCCACCCACTCGGCCACCTGATCTTCCATTACGCGGTTCTGCAGTCCCTGCATCAGTTGGGGGTCACTGTTATACAGTTCAATGACCTTTTCCGGCTCTTCATAGGTGGAGGCGATCGCCGCCAGCATGTCACCCATGCGCTTGCGATCGAGGCGCAGCTCGTTCTTACGGGCGATTTCGCCCATGAGCAGGGCCGCGGCAACGCGCTTCTTCGCGAACGGCAGGGCCTGGGCCACCATCTCCGGCGACGGCTGCTGGCCGCGCGGCAGGTTACCGGCCGCCAGGCTCTGGGCCTCGGCGTTGGCCATCAGGTCGGGCACGTCCAGCTCCGGGAAGGCGCCGGCGAGCTTTTCAGCCACTTCGGACTTCAGGCGGGCCATGAGCGTGGCCTTGAGCTCACGCTCGAGGTTAGCGCGCACTTCCTTGCGGAAGGTCTCGACATCGCCATCGGCCACGCCGAACAGCTGGATGAATTCGGCATCCACGGCCGGCAGGTTCGGCTCCTGGACCTTAATGATCTTGAAGGTGACCTTGGCGGTCTTGCCGGCGAGTTCCGGGTTACGGAAATCTTCCGGGAAGGCCACGTCCTGGACCAGGTCGTCACCCGCGCTGCGGCCGGTCAGGGCTTCGTCGAGCGCCTTGAACAGCGTGCCCGAACCGATGACGCTACCCGCGCGCTCCAGGCCTTCGGCCGGGAAACGGTAATCGCCGGCTTCGGCCGAGTATTCGAACATGACGAAGTCGCCTTCCTTCGAGGCGCGCGACACGTCATCGAAGCTGCGACGCTGGGTGCGCAGGGTCTCGATCATCTTGTCGATGTCGGTGTCCTTCACTTCAGCCTTCGGGCGGGCGATTTCCAGCGCGGCCACGTCGATGGCCGGGAACTCCGGCATGATCTCGAAGGTAGCGGTGTAGGCGATCTCGCCATCGACGGCATTGCCCGTGGTATCGACCGACGGGTTGGCGATCGGCTGCAGCTTCTCCTGGTTCACGGCCTCACGCAGGGTGGTGCCGATGAGATCCGAGAGGGCCTCGCCACGGACCTGCGCGCCGAAGCGCTGCTTGATCACCGTGGTGGGCACCTTGCCGGGACGGAAGCCCTTCAGGCGGACCGTGCGGCCCATTTCCGCGATGCGCTCGGAGACCTGCGTCTCCAGACGCTCGGCCGGGAACTTCACCGTGAGCTTGCGCCCGAGCTTGCCGACATTCTCAACCGAAACCTGCATGACCTCTCCTGAAACCGCCGCTAACGCGGCGCGATGGCGGCATCCGCCGCCTTGACCAATACCTAAGGGATTCACTGCGAGCGCCCGGCCCCACCCCGGACCGACCGGCGCTGGCGAAAACCCCGCAAATGACTGCCCATTCTACGTTTTGCCGTCATACCGCCGCAACAGGCCTTACAGGCCCGTCCAGCGCCGTGGACCGCCCCCTTCCGAAGCCAGCGCATCGCCCGGGTTGGCGAGGGCGCAGGCCGACATGGAGAGGCAGCCGCAGCCGATGCAATCGCCCAGACGGTCTCGCAGGTTGGCGAGCTGGGAGATGCGTTCGTCCAGGTCCTGGCGCCACCGCTCGGACAGGCCTGCCCAGTCATCCCGGCTGGGCGTGCGGCCCTCGGGCAGGCTCGCCAGCGCCTGCCGCACGGCCTCCAGGGGGATTCCTACGCGCTGGGCGACCCGGATGACCGCGATCCGGCGCAGGACGTCGCTGGCATACCGGCGTTGGTTGCCGGCGGTGCGCAGGCTGTGGATCAGGCCCTTTCGTTCATAAAAATGCAGCGCCGATACGGCGACCCCGGCCCGGCGGGCCACCTCGCCCACGCTCAGTTCACGCATGGCTTGACCTCAACTTTGGTTCAGGTCCGATCCTGTTCCTTCCGGGCGCCGCACGCAAGCGTGCGACACTCCCGCTCCCCCAAGGATTGAAATGAACGTGGGCACGTCTGACCCCAAGCTCCTCGACGCCTCGGCCTCCCCCGCCGCCGAAGGCATCCTCGCTCCCCGCTACCGCGCCGCGACACTCGGCATGGTGGCGCTGATTTCCCTGATCGCTTTCGAGGCGCTGGCCGTCACGACGGCGATGCCTACCGTGGCTCGCGAACTGGATGGCCTGCGAATCTACGCACTCGCCTTTGGCGGCGTCCTCGCCACAAGCGTGATTGGCATGGTGATCTCGGGCCGCTGGAGCGACAGGCGCGGGCCAGGCCCGGCCATGTGGACCGGTCTGGCCGGCTTCGTCGCCGGCTTGCTGGTTGCGGGCTTCGCGCACGCCATGCCGATGCTGCTGATGGGCCGATTGGTTCAGGGCCTGGGAGCCGGCCTCCTGTCACCCGCGCTTTATGTGATCGTGGGCCGGCTCTACCCCGACCACCTCCGCCCGAAGGTCTTCGCCTCATTCTCGGCGGGCTGGGTCGTACCGGCACTGATCGGCCCGGCGGTCAGCGGCCTGATCGTCGAGCACATCGGCTGGCGCTGGGTGTTCCTCGGCGTCCCCCTGCTGGCCCTGCCGGCCGCCCTGGGTCTCCGTGGCGCACTGCGTAGCCTCGATCCGCCGGTCGCGCACAACGACGAACGCCCCGGCCGGATGCTGAACGCCATTGGCGCATCCATGGGTGCATGCGCCCTCTTCCTCGCGGGCCAGGAACACGGCTGGCGGGCAGTCGCCCTGCTCGTGCCGGCACTCGGTGCCCTCATCGGCTGCGGCCGTCAGCTGCTCCCGCCCGGGACCCTTCGGGCCGCACGCGGCCTGCCATCGGTGGTCGGCCTGCGCGGACTCGTCGCGTCTGCGTTCTTCGGTGCCGAAGCCTTCCTCCCGCTCGCCTTCTCGCGCCAGCATGGGCTGTCCCCAACGTGGTCCGGGCTCGCCATCAGCGTAGGCGCCGTCGGCTGGTTCTCCGGCTCGTGGTACCAGGGCCATCTGGCGAAGATCTCCCGCCAGGCGCTGCTCAACCGCGGGACGGGCTTGATGGCCATCGGCACGATCATCGCCGGGCTCGCGACATTCGCCGCGACGCCTGTGACGGTCGCCGTGCTCGGCTGGCTTACGACCGGCCTCGGCATCGGCATGGTCTACGGCACGGTATCCACGCTCGCGCTTTCAATGTCGGCGCCGCACGAACAGGGCACGAACGCCTCCGCGCTTCAGCTGTGCGAATCGCTCGCCGTGGCCGCGACACTCGCGATCGGCGGTTCGCTATTTGCGGCATTGCTCAATGTCTCGCAGACCATGGCGTTCGGCGCGAACTTTGCGATCACGGTGGCATTGGCGTGGCTGGCGAACGTCGTGGCGCGCAGGACGAATGCGCCGAACCAGGTGTAGCAAGGGAAAACCTTACGCTGATGCCAGGGCGACGCCCCCTATCCGCCATCACGCGCGCTACCTACCCTGCAGCAAGGCAAATTCCGCCTGCTACGCTGTGAGATGAACAAACATCATGGACAGGGCCATTGCATTGGACGAAGAACGAAAGCGCTGGTTCGAGGAATACAAGCGCACGTCGCTCGAGATGCGCAAGATGTACGCCGAGCTGGACAAGCTTGAGTACGAGAAGAACTGGTATCCGTTCTGGATCGGCGCGGGCCTCGTGACATCGATCCTCACGTCACTCGCAACCTTTGCGACCTTGCTGTTCACGATCGCCAGGAAGATCTAAGGGAAACCCTACGCTTCGCGTCGGGCGACGGCGACTGGAACGGGTCGGCGAACGTGCCTACCTTAAACGAAGGTAACTCGCGCCTGCAGGCATCAAGGCAAACATTCATGGACGGCAATCGAGCGATGGACAAGAACTTCGGAGACGATGACCGACAGAGGGCACGGCTGGAACGCAAAAAGCTCCGCGCCGAGCTCAAGAAGATCAGGTTCGAAGTCGAAAGGAAGATGACGGAGGATCTGGTACAAACACAGGCCATGACCTCGAGGCTCATTGCGGAGACACGAAAGTACACCGAGGAAACGCGACTATATCCGTGGCTCAGCTTCGGTGCGCTCCTTGTCGGCGGCATCAGCGCGATAGCCGGTCTGGTCACTGTCCTACTCAAGGCATCATGAGTTGACGCATCTGATGCCGCAAT
Source organism: Luteibacter sp. 621 (assembly GCF_050435445.1). Classification (NCBI taxonomy): domain Bacteria; kingdom Pseudomonadati; phylum Pseudomonadota; class Gammaproteobacteria; order Lysobacterales; family Rhodanobacteraceae; genus Luteibacter; species Luteibacter sp. 621. The sequence continues at coordinate 213,951 of NZ_JBNDKI010000004.1, forward strand.
GTGTTGATCCAGTACGCCTTTGCGGACACCGGTTGGTGTCGCCCAATGATCCTTTCACTTGGGCCGCGTGCGTTGACAGCCCGTGTGCATCCATCCGCGACGCCACCTGAAAAACAAACGCCCCAACATTCAATAATGCCGGGGCGTTCGACTTTATGGTGCGAAAGGGGGGACTCGAACCCCCACGGATTACTCCGCCAGAACCTAAAACTAGTCAGACCTAGCACGGCAGGCCGTCGATCACCGACTGAATCAACCACTGCCCTTCGACTTCGCTGTCAACCGGCTTCGCGAAGATCACCCCGAGGTCGTCGTCAATGACCACGGCGAGCATCGGAAACATTGGACCGGGGGCTGGGTACACAACGCCGCGAGCGGTTGCCATTCGTCGTCCTCGTAGTCTCTAGGCGAGCTTATCAGCGGAGAAAGATCAGCAAGGTCGACGGCGCTGCGGCGCTCACTGCGATGCGCGGCACCTCGGTTGCGAGGGCTTGAGCGTTACGGGACAGTGATTGTTACGCCAGATGTATCTCTTACGATGGCGTAACGCCTAACTGATTGAATCTAGGGGAGTCCCTATGGTGCGAAAGGGGGGACTCGAACCCCCACGGGTTACCCCGCCAGAACCTAAATCTGGTGCGTCTACCAATTCCGCCACTCTCGCGTGCCGCGCCATTCTAGGGGGAGGCAGCCTGCGGGTCCATAACCGGCTGTTAGCAGCCGTTATTGGCCATTCTGCCTATGCCCGCCTTCCCTGCCCTGACCAGGCCTCAGGGCCAATTAGCCCTTGCAGCCCGCCAACAGATCCAGCTCCGGCTTATAAACCTCCGAACTCGTATCAAAGAAGCCCAGCAAGGTGTGAAACAGGTTGTCCTGACTGGCGGGCTGCGTGCGGCGCCGGGCCATGCAATCCAGGCGGACGCCGCTGTCGCGCACCCAGCCAGGCGAAAGCCACATCAGCATGGGAATGTGCTTCTGCTGGCTCGGGCCCGTGGCCCAGTCGGCGCCATGCAGGTACACATCGTTCTCGCCCAGCGATTCGCCGTGGTCGGACAGATACATCATGGCGCTATCGACCTCGGGGTCGGCCTTCAGCGTATCCACCACCCTGCCCAGGATGTGATCGGTGTACAGGATGGTGTTGTCGTAACTGGCCACGGTTTGCGCATAGGTGCAGGTCTGCACCTCGGCGGTATCGCAGCCCGGCTTGAACACGTTGAACTCGGCCGGATAGCGTTGGAAGTACGCCGGGCCATGACTGCCCTTGATGTGCAGCACGACCAGGGCCGGCGACCGCATCTTCGCGATGCGATCGGCAAGGTCCCCCAGCAACACCTCATCGAGGCAACCGCTGGCATCGCACAGCGTGGCGATCTTCGCGTCGGTCAGGTCGTCGTTCGGCACGCGCGCGCAGACATCCTTGCAGCCCTCGTCGTTGTCGCGCCAGTAGACGTCCACGCCCGCATGCTGAAGCACGTCCAGGGCGTTCCAGTGCGCCTTGGCGACGGGCTTGTCGAACTTCTCGCGGGTCATGTTGGAGAACATGCACGGTACCGAAACCGTGGTCGCCGTACCGCATGACCAGGCGTCGCTAAAATAAATCGCGTTGGCGCGCTTCATCTCGGGATTGGTGTCGCGACCGTAGCCCTGGAGCGACTGGTTCTCCGCACGCGCCGTCTCACCGACCACGAGCACCACCACGCGCTTACGCGCGGCCATGGCTGCGCCAGGTGCCAGCGTGGCGTCCGTGCCGATCGGCGTCACCGCCTTCTTCTTACGGAACACATCCTTCTGAAGGTAATGGAAGGTGCCGCTCAGCGCCGCGTACGGGTTGTACACGTCGTACATACCGCGGTGATTGCGCTCAAAGTAAACGTAGTTGCGGCCTGTCAGGAGCGGCGGCACGACCAACAGCGCAGCAGCAGCGAGAATCACCGCGCCGCGCCAGCCCAGGCCCCGCCATCCCGGCATGAAACGCACAGGAACCAGCAGCACCAGGACCGCGGGCAACACGCCAAACGCGAGAAACCATCCAACGAAGGCCCACGTGATGAGGGCAGCGGCCTCGGCACGCGTCGTTTCAAAGATGCTCTGAATAATCTCTTCGTTCAGATGCACACCGAAGGTCTCGGTGTAATACGCGCTTGCGGCGGAAACGAGGATCAGGATGGCGAGCAAGGCCTTGCCAACGCGCGGCCAGGTGACAAGCGCAAGGGTCAGTACAAGGTTGCCGACAAGACGACAACAAACGGCAACACTCAGGCCCCAGAATCCCGGTGTCCCGCGCGATGCCTCGAGCGCATGGGCCAGCTCCGACCAGAGGCCACGATTAAGCACCGCCAGGATGTACACGGCGACGATGGCGCCCAGCCCCCAGGCTGGCAGCGCCCACTTGGCGCGCCGCGCCCCCACGTTGTCTCGAATGATCATAGGTCGTGCCGGCCCCGGGGCCCTCTCGGCGCCATGGCGAAATCGGAACAAAGAAAAAGGCACTTAGATTTCTCTAAGTGCCTTATTCGAATTGGTGGGCCGTGTAAGATTCGAACTTACGACCAATTGATTAAGAGTCAACTGCTCTACCAACTGAGCTAACGGCCCGTAAAACTTAAATTGTGTGTTGCTAAAAAGTGGGGTGGACGATGGGATTCGAACCCACGACATCCGGAATCACAATCCGGTACTCTAACCAACTGAGCTACGCCCACCATAAACCTGAACTGGCGCGCCCGACAGGAATCGAACCTGCAACCGTCGGCTTAGAAGGCCGATGCTCTATCCGGTTGAGCTACAGGCGCAGGCACTGTACGTAGAGCACCAGTTGGTCGGGGCAGAGGGATTCGAACCCCCGACATCCAGCTCCCAAAGCTGGCGCTCTACCAGACTGAGCTATACCCCGAAACCTTAAACTACACCGATACCCTGGCGAAGCCTTCAGATGCTACGGGTCAAAGCCTAGCCCGTCAATCCGTATGAACACACCACACTTTCAACTACCGCCACCGAACCGCTTATGCTTCGATGGATTCAAAAAATGGTGCGCCCGGAGAGATTCGAACTCCCGACCACCAAGTTCGTAGCCTGGTACTCTATCCAACTGAGCTACGGGCGCACACTTAAAACCTTAGACCCGGTGGAGACCGCTGTGAAGCGTTACCGCCGTGCCGAGAAGCGGAATTATTCAGATATCCGGGGTGGGCGTCAACACTTTTTTGAAACTTTTTTTCTCGCAACAGTAACAGTCGAGCCGAATAGACGGCTAAATCGTTGTCGCAAAGGGATTTGAGCCTGATTGCCAATCACGAAAAAAAAGGGCGGCCAGTGGCCGCCCTTCCCTTTTACAACTGTGTCGCCGGCTTGCCGACCTTGTCCGGCGCCGAGCCAGCGTCACCACGCGGCGGCGGAGGCGGCGGCGTGGAACCCGGCTTCTGCCAGTCAGCCGGCGGCCCAGGCTCGCGACCATTCATGATGTCGTCGATCTGGCGCGCATCGATGGTTTCGTACTGCAGGAGTGCCTCGGCCATGACGTGCAGCTTGTCGATGTTGGTGGTGAGCAGCTCCTTGCTGCGCGCGTAAGCGCGATCAAGGATCGTGCGCACCACTTCATCGATCTTGCGTGCCGTCTCGTTAGAGACGCTCTTGTGCTGCGTTACAGAGCGACCGATGAAGACCTCGTCTTCCTCTTCGCCGTACATGACCGGGCCAAGCTCATCGGACAGGCCCCACTTGGTGGCCATGTTGCGGGCCATCTTGGTGGCGCGCTCGATATCGTTGGACGCGCCCGTGGTGATCTTGTCGACGCCGAAGATGATCTCTTCCGCCACTCGGCCGCCGTAAAGCGACGCCAGCTGCGACTCGATCGCGACCTTGTTCAGGCTGTAACGGTCGCCTTCCGGCAGGTACATGGTGACGCCCAGGGCGCGGCCACGCGGAATGATCGTGACCTTGTAGACCGGATCGTGCTCGGGCACCAGGCGGCCGATGATGGCGTGGCCGGCCTCGTGATACGCGGTGAGCTTCTTCTCTTCGTCGTTCATCGCCATGGAGCGACGCTCGGCACCCATGAGGATCTTGTCGCGCGCACGGTCCATGTGGCTCATGCGCACTTCGCGGGCGTTCTCGCGTGCCGCGAACAACGCCGCCTCGTTGACGAGGTTGGCGAGATCGGCACCGGAGAAGCCAGGCGTACCGCGGGCGATCGTCATCGGTTCGACGTCAGCGGCGGTGGGCACCTTGCGCATGTGCACCTTGAGGATCTGCTCGCGGCCCTTGACGTCCGGCAGGCCAACGACCACCTGGCGATCGAAGCGGCCCGGACGCAGCAGCGCCGGGTCCAGCACGTCGGGACGGTTGGTCGCGGCGATAACGATGATGCCCTCGGTCCCCTCGAAGCCATCCATCTCAACCAGCAGCTGGTTCAGCGTCTGCTCGCGCTCGTCGTGACCGCCGCCCATGCCGGCGCCACGATGGCGGCCAACGGCATCGATTTCATCGATGAAGATGATGCAGGGGGCGTGCTTCTTGGCCTGCTCGAACATGTCGCGGACACGGCTGGCGCCGACGCCGACGAACATCTCGACGAAGTCCGAGCCGGAGATGGAGAAGAACGGGACCTTGGCTTCGCCGGCAATCGCCTTGGCGAGCAGGGTCTTGCCGGTACCCGGGGGGCCGACCATGAGCACGCCGCGCGGGATCTTGCCGCCCAGCTTCTGGAATTTGCCCGGATCGCGGAGGAACTCGACCAACTCGCCCACTTCTTCCTTGGCCTCGTCGCAACCGGCCACATCGGTGAAGTTGACCTTGACCTGGTCCTCGCCCTGCAGCTTGGCGCGCGAGCGGCCAAAGCTCATGGCACCGCGGCCACCCGAGCCCGCCTGCATCTGGCGCATGAACCAGATGAGCACGGCAACAAAGATGATGATGGGCAGCCAGTTGAACAGCAGGCCGATCAGCGAGAAGCCGTTATCGGCTGGCTCCTGGCGAAGCTCGACGCCCTTGTCGCGCATCTGCTTGACCAGGTCGCTGGTCGAAAGGCCGACCACGGGCACGACGGTGCGGTAGCTGCCGCCATCCTTCAGCTTGCCTGTGATGGTGGGCGGGGCCGACGAGGTGATCGTGCCACTCGCGACGTTGCCGTTATCCACTTGCTGGGCGAACGCCGTGTAGGACATGTCCTGCGACGATCCGCTGTGCGGGTTGAAGGTCTGGAACACGGTTAGCAGGACCACCGCGATGATCAGCCACAGCAACAGGTTTTTAGCCATCTCATTCATGCGCGGTTCTCGCCAGGTTGCCGGGACGCGGATTTGAGGCCGGTCGCCAGCGCATAGACCTCTCGCGAACGCGCGCGGGAGGCCTTCGGTTTACGCATCGTCACGCGACTGAAGTCAGCGCGCAAGCTCTTTAGGTACTCATCGAAACCGGGCCCCTGGAACAGTTTCACCAGGAACGAACCGCCAGGCGTCAGCCAGTCGAGCGCGAACTGCCGGGCAAGGTCGCAAAGATCCATGGCTCGGATCTGGTCCGCCAGGGCCACACCGGACATATTGGGGGCCATGTCCGACAGGACAAGATCGACCTTTTGGCCGCCGAGCATGCTTTCCAGTTCGCGGAGCACGCTTTCTTCACGGAAATCGCCCTGCATGAAGTCCACGCCAGACAGGCCGACCATGGGCAGGATATCCAGCGCAATGACCTTGCCGGATTCGCCGAGGCGCTGGCGCGCCAGCTGCGACCATCCGCCCGGGGCCGCGCCCAGGTCGACAATGGTCATGCCGGGCTTGATCAGGCGATCTTTCTCAAGAACCTCTTCCAGCTTGAAAACGGCGCGCGAACGCATCCCCTCGGCCTGGGCCCGCTTGACGTAGGGGTCGTCGAAATGCTCCTTGAGCCAGCGGGAGCTGCTTTTACTGCGTGCCATTGGCCGGGGAATCCGCCAGTTAAAGAAGAGAGGGGGGCACGCATGATACCCTTTGGGGCATCTCCCCCGCGAATCGAACCTGAACGCAATGTCGCTCTCCCCTACGCAGCGCCGCTACCTCCGCAGCCTGGCGCACGACCTTTCCCCGGTAATCCTGCTTGGCAACAAGGGCGCCACCGACGCCGTGGCCAAGGAACTGGGCAATGCCCTGGACCAGCACGAGCTGGTGAAGGTGAAGCTGTCGGGGGGTGACAAGGAAGAGCGCCAGGCCCAGATCGCCTTCCTCACCGGCGAGACCCGTGCCGAGACCGTCCAGGAAATCGGCCACGTGGTGGTCCTGTTCCGCCGCAACGAACAGGATCCGAAGCTCGCCCTGCCCCGGTAAGCCCGTATGGACCTCACGCTCGACCGCCCTGGCGAATACCTTTTCGTGCGCCGGGTAAGCGCGGACACCATCACCGTGGTGGATCGCGAATTTCACGCCAGCCTCCTGCTCACGCCCGAGCGGGTGGTCGAGGACTGGGCCGTCACCGACGCGAAGCAGATGAGCCTCGCCGACGTTGAGGCGATCGCCGCCCTGAAGCCCGAGATCGTCATCGTGGGCACGGGGGAGCGGCAGGTGTTCCCGCCGGCCGAGGTCATGGCGGGGTTCCTTCGCCGCGGCATCGGTGTCGAAGCCATGACCAGCGGCTCCGCCGCCCGCACCTACAGCCTGCTATCCGGTGAAGGCCGCCGGGTACTGGTCGCCTTTATCCTGCCCAAGCAAGGCTAAAACCGATGCGCATCCTGGTCCTTGGCGCCGGCGGGACCGGCGGTTACTTCGGCGGGCGCCTGGCCCAGGCTGGCGTCGACGTGACCTTCCTGGTGCGGCCACCCCGTGCGGCGGTGTTGGATGAGAAAGGCCTCATCATTCGAAGCCCGTTCGGCGATGCCACTTTGAAGGTGAAGCACGTCACCACGGAAACCGTGGCAGACGCAGGCACCTTCGACCTGGTACTGCTCGCCTGCAAGGCCTACGACCTGCACTCGGCGATCGAATCGATCGACCCGGCCGTGGGTGAGAACACCGCCGTATTGCCTATCCTCAATGGCCTTGCCCATTACGCGACGCTCGACGCCCGTTTCGGGCCAGACAAGGTCATCGGCGGCATGTGCGTCATCAGCGCGGGCAAAGGCCCGGATGGCGAGGTGATCCACTACGGCAACGGCGCCTCGGTGACGTTCGGCGAACGGGATGGCAACGCCCATGGCAACCGCTGCGACGCGCTAGCCGCCGCCTTCGCCCAGGCGAAAGTCGACCACGTGCATTCCACCGATATCGCCCGCGACCTCTGGGCGAAGTTCACCTTTCTCACCGCGCTCGCCGGGAGCACCTGCCTGTTCCGGGCCAGCATCGGCGATATCGTCGGCACCGACGACGGCCGCCGCCTGGTGGAACAGCTGTATGACGAATGCCTTGCGGTAGCCCGCGCTTCCGGCCAGCCGGTGCCCGACCAGGCTCGGTCGATGGCCTGGAAGGTGTTGACCCAGGCGGGCTCGCCGCTCACGGCCTCGATGCTGCGCGACCTGGAATCGGGGCAGAAAATCGAGGGTGACCATATCGTGGGTGACATGCTGCGCCGGGCGCATACGCAGGGGATCAAGGCGCCGATGCTGGAGACGGCGTGGGCGCATTTGCAGGCGTTTGAAGCGCGGACGCTGCGCCTGGCTTGAGGCGTCGATCGCGCGCAAGCGCGCTCCTACAAGAGCTACGGTAGCAGTGATGCGGTAACGCCAGTAGGAGCGCGCTTGCGCGCGATGCTCTTATTTCGGCGGCAGGAACTGCAACGGATCGACCGGGTTGCCGTCGCGACGGATCTGGAACTGCAGCTCATCACGGGTAGCACCCGACGAGCCCATCTCAGCCACCGTCTGGCCAGCCTTCACTTTCTCGCCTTCCTTCACCAGGCGCTTGCGGTTGTGGCCGTACGCGGAGAGGAAGCTATCGCTGTGCTTGATGATGACCAGTTCGCCATAGCCCACCAGGCCGTTGCCGCTGTAGACCACGACGCCGTCGGCGGCGGCCCGCACGGGATCGCCGGATTTGCCGCCGATCTCGATGCCAGGAATGGCATCGCCTGAGGCGAAACGCTTGATCAGCGTGCCATCGGCCGGCCAGCGCCACGTGATACCGCCCGCATTGCGGGTGGCGCCGCTGGCGATGATCGGGGTCGAAGCGGGCGGATTCTCCACCGGGGGTGGCGGTGCTGACGGCGCGGCCGCGGCGGCGGCAGCCGCCGACGGTGACGGAACCACCGAGTCCGCTGGCTTGCCAGCCACCACCACCGGCGTGTTGGTCGTTGTCGCAGGCGCTGGCGCCGCGTCAGCCTCGGTCACGCTCTGGAAGCCAGGCTGGGGAGAGGGTGCAACGGGTGCCGGATTCGCAGTGTGCGGAGCCGGCGGAGTGGCATTCGCGGCCGGCGGAACGGCGGCCACCACCACGGGGGCGCCATGCACAGGCACCGCGGCGGGTGCCGCCCTGCCCTGATCCGGCGGCGACAGGCGCAGATCCTGGCCCGGCCAGATCGTGTAGGACGAATCGACGTTGTTCCACCGGGCAAGGTCACGGAAATCGACCTTGTTGCGGAACGCGATGCTGTAGAGCGTATCGCCCTTCACTACCCGGTAGCTGCCGCCGGGCGGAGGAGGCGTGGGGGTGGCTCCGTGCGGCGACGCCGGCGAGTAGCCCGCGGGCCGCGTGACCACCACGGAATGGCGGGTGGGATCGAGGTCGCTACAGCCGGCGGCGAGGAGAACCATGCCAGCGGCCGCGGCCAGTGCCAGCGGGCGAAGCGTGCGCATCGCGGCTTTCCTTTCTCGGGCGCTCATCGCAACAGGAACCACCAGGCAGCCAGGAGGATGATGGCTACGATAACAGCCCAGCCGATCCACTCGATGTGTTTACGGAGCATCTGCTCGGCCCGTTCACCAAACACGCGGACAAGCAGGGCCAGCAGCCACACGCGCTTGCCCCGCCCGATCAGCATGCAGAGCAAAAACGGCAGGATCGGCACCCCGACAATACCCGAGGCCCAGGTCACGAATTTCATCGGCACGACGGGCTGCAGCGCCGCCATGGCCAGCACGATATAAAGCCCCAGGGCGTGGGCCTGCATATCCTTGCGAAGGTTTGCCACGCCCTCTTCGATATGCGCGAGCAGATGCAGCGACTCGAGCAGCGGCTTCAGCGCCTCGTACGCAAAGTGGCCCAATGCATAGCCCACCAGCGAGCCCAGCAGCGAGAACAGCAGACTCCAGTTGGCGTAGCGGAAGGCCTTGCGCGGCTCCGCCAGCATCATCGGGGCCAGCATGACCTCGGGCATGATGGGGAAAATGAATGCCTCGGCGAAGGAAAGACCCGCCAGGTAGCGCACCGCGTGGCGGTGGCGTGCCCAGGTGATGGCGCGCTCGTAAAGTGATCCAAACAGCCGCATTCAGCGGGCTCCCTTGTGAATGAGGCGCATCAACCGATGCCGCCGAGAAGCGGAACGAAGCTCACTGGGCCGAGCTCCTCGCGGACCACGTCGCCCTGATCATCCTTGCGCAAGCGCACCAGCACCTGTTGGCTAGGGCTGCCTACGGGCGCCACCAGCACGCCGCCCGGCTTCAGCTGATCGAGCAACTGGTTGGGAATACGGTCGCCGGCGGCCGTAAGGATGATGCCATCGAAAGGCGCATCCGAAGGCCAGCCCAGCTTGCCGTCATCGTGGCGGGAACGCAGGTTTTCGATGCCCAGCTGGCGGAAGCGACGGCGGGCCTGGCGCAGGAGTTCCTCGATGCGCTCGACCGTATACACCGTGGGCACGATGCCAGCGAGCACCGCAGCCTGGTACCCGGAGCCTGTGCCAATTTCCAGCACTCGCTCAGGCACCCCATGCTCAATAAGTGCCTCGGTCATGCGCGCCACGATCCAGGGCTGGGAAATGGTCTGCCCGTGGCCGATGGGGAGCGCCGTATTCTCGTAAGCGCGGGAATGCAGCGCCTGGTCGATGAAGTGATGGCGGGGCAACTGCCGGATGACTTCCAGTACGCGCTCGTCACGAATACCTTCTTCCACCAGCTTCGCGGCTAGCCGGTCGCGCGCGCGTTGCGAAGTCATGCCCTCGCCACGCAGGGCCGAGGGAGGCAGGGCGTGCAGGTTCACCACGTTATGCCGCCTCCTCGTTATCCATGGACGCGGAGAGCGGCAACATCCAGCTGCTCACCTTCTCCAATGCCTGGAAACGCGTAAGGTCGGTGTGGATGGGCGTCACCGAGACGTATCCACGTGCGACGGCGTTGAAATCGGTGCCGGGGCCTTCGTCATCGATCTTGCCGGGCGGCCCGATCCACCACATGGCACGGCCGCGCGGATCCTCGCTGCGGATGGCGGGCGCCGAGCGGTGCCGCTTGCCCAGCCGCGTGACCTCGAATCCACGGATCTCTTCCCACGGCAAGTCGGGGACGTTCACGTTGAGGATCGTATCGGCAGGAAGCGGATCGATGACCAGCCGGCGGACCAGCATGAGCACCGCGCTGGCGGCCGATTCGAAATGATGCCCCGAGCCTTCCTTCGTGACCAGCGACACCGCAATGGCGGGCAAGCCAAGGAAACGCCCCTCCATGGCGGCGGACACCGTACCGGAGTAAATGACATCGTCGCCCAGGTTCGCGACGTTATTGATACCGGAGACGACGATGTCGGTCTCATGCTCCAGCAGACCCGACAGCGCAAGGTGCACGCAATCGGTCGGCGTGCCCGCTACGCGGTAACGGCCATCGTCAAGGCGGTGCACACGAATGGGTGCATCGAGGGTGAGCGAGTTACTCGCGCCGGAGCGGTCACGGTCAGGGGCGACCACTGTCACCGTACCGAACCCGGCAAGACGCTCGGCCAGCACCCGGATGCCCGGAGCCTCCACGCCGTCGTCGTTGCTAACCAGAACTTGCATGCTGATCCAGATCGAAAAACGGGGCTGGCGACCCTATATCAAACCTGGGCCGCGCGACTGCCCAAGTCTACCGGAGCGGGGCGCGGGATTCACCGGAACCGGCTAGGATGGAGTTCATGAAACGACGCAGTCCCTCGGTACACGACGACGATAGCCGCCTGTTCCGCGAGGCGATTGGCGACGTTCGGCCCGTGGTGGCGGCGGAAATCGCGCCCGAACGGCCACGCCCTGCCCCGGTCCCCTTCATGCGCGATGCGGATGAGGCGGCGGTTCCCGCCGATTCGATGCTGTTCGACTACGACCCCGCCGATCTCGAGGTGGGCGAAGAATTGTCGTATCTGCGCGACGGCTACCCGCCGAAGCTGTTGAAACAACTCAAGCGCGGCCAGTTCAGCATCCAGGCCGATGTGGACCTGCACCAGATGAACGCCGCGGCAGCTCAACTCACCATCACGGAGTTCCTGGCCGAATGCCACCGCGATGGCCTGCGCTGCGTGCGCATCATCCACGGCAAGGGCCTGCGCTCGAAGGCGGCCGGCCCGGTATTGAAAGGACTCACCGACAAATTGCTACGGCGGCGTGACGATGTGGTGGCTTTTGCCTCGGCGCGGCCGATGCAAGGTGGCACCGGCGCGGTGGTCGTGCTGCTCAAAGCCTGACGCAAACCCTTGTAGGAGCGCGCCCGCGCGCGATCCGGCGGTGCCGAGCGGCGTGGCGTCATTGCGTTGCAGGCTTATCGCGCGCAAGCGCGCTCCTACAGGGTGCGGCCGATTACGCGGTGGTGGCAATCTCGCGGATGACGGTCGTGGCATAGGCGCCCGCCGGTAGCGCGAAGCTCACTTCGAGTGCGCCATCGTCCAGCCAGCGCCAGGCGAAGTCAGCGGGCTTGAGACGCAGCGCGCGGCGCTCCTGGTCCATGCGCGCGCCGGCCAGGCCCTCGGCCAGGTCTGCATCGCGAGCCGCGACCGCCGTCTCCAGCGCGGCGACATCGGCACCTGCCGGCGTCTCCCCGCTACCCCAAAGGGGCCCGGTCGGGTGGATATCGAAGCGCGCGAGGCGCTCGGCAAGCGTGCCATTGAACGCTTCGGGGCCGAACCACGATCGCGAGCCATCGAGGCCCCAGATCTCGCCTTCCATCGCGGCATCCCAGGTACCGGCGGCAACCCGCGCCGCCAGCACGCCATTGAAGATGTGCGAGCGCGCGGCGGAGAGCAGGATGGAGCGTTTGTCGCGATCGACGCGGCGTCCCTTGAACATGCCACGCGCCTGCTCGACGTTGTTACCGCCCAGGCCAAAACGCTGTTCGCCAAAGTAATTGGGCACCCCACGTTCTGCGATGGCAGCAAGGCGCACTTCGGCTTCCGCACGATCACCTTCCACCTCACGCAACACCAGCACGAAGCGATTGCCACGCAATGCGCCGCGCTTGATCTTGCGCGAATGCCGGCCCAACGCCGTCAGGGTCACATCGGCATGCGGAAATGCACTCCAATCCGGATCGGCTTTGCCGGGCAGTTGCACCGTGAACACCTGGCGCGTCACCGCGTGCCGATCCTTCATGCCGGCGTAGCCCACGTTCATGGGCGAGGTGCCCGCGAACTTCGCCACTTCACGCGCCACCCAATCGGTATTGGCGCCGCGCTTTTCCACCAGCACGAACGCGTGTTCGCCCGCGCCATCCGGCGCGTAGCCAAGGATCTCTTCCACGAAGAAATCCTCTGGCTGGCTACGCAGGCGCGCGCGCAGCGGCGGCACGCCAAACGCGAAGGGTAGTTCGTTCTCGGTCATCGGGTAACGCCTTTACATCAGGAACAGGGTGGCCAGCCCAAGGAAGATGAAGAAGCCACCGCTGTCGGTCATGGCCGTGATCAGCACGCTGGAACCCAGCGCGGGATCGCGCCCCAGCTTGACCATCAACATAGGAATGCCCACGCCCATGAAGGCGGCAAGCAGCAGATTCAGGGTCATCGCGGCGGTCATGACCAGGCCCAGCGATGCGCTGTCGTACAGTAACCACGCGACGATACCGATCACGCCGCCCCAGACCAGGCCATTGATCAGCGCCACACCCAGTTCCTTGCGCCACAGGCGCGCGGCCTGGTTCACACCCACCTGCTCGAGCGCCATGGCGCGCACGATCATGGTGATGGTCTGGTTGCCGGAGTTGCCGCCGATACCGGCCACGATAGGCATGAGCGCAGCGAGCGCCACCAGCCGCTCGATCGAGTGCTCGAACAGGCCGATCACGCGTGACGCGATAAATGCGGTAACCAGGTTCGTCGCCAGCCACGCCCAACGATTGCGTACGGATTTCCATACGGAGGCGAAGATGTCTTCTTCTTCACGCAGGCCGCCGCGCGACAGTGCCTCGGCTTCCCCCTCCTCGCGGATGAAGTCGATCATGGCATCAACCGCGATACGGCCGATGAGGCGCATATGCGCATCGACGACGGGGGCGGTGACCAGGTCGTAGCGTTCGAACGCCTGGGCGACATCGTACGCGTCGTCTTCCGGCCCAAACGTGTTCACGTCCGGCGCCATGATTTCGCGCACCATCTTGTCCGGCGAATTGACCAGCAGCCAGTGCAGCGGAAGCACGCCGGTAAGCACGTGGTCGGCGTTGACGACGAACAGCTTGTCCGTCTGCGCTGGCAATTCCTCGAAGCGGCGCAGGTAACGCAGTACCACCTCGAGGCTGATGTCCTCGCGGATGGTGACCATGTCGAAATCCATCAACGCGCCGACCTGGTCGTCCTCGTAGGACATGGCCGCCTGCACGCGCTCGCGCTCCTGCGCATCGAGGCTGGCCATGAGTTCGGGCAGCACTTCGGTGGGCAGGTCATCGACCAGATCGGCCAGCTCATCCGCATCCAGCGGCTCGACGGCGGCGAGGATCTCGCTATCGTCCATGTCCGCGATGAGCGATTCGCGGACCGAATCGGAGACTTCGAGCAGGATCTCGCCATCGCGGTCGCTGCGTACGCGCTGCCATACGGCAAGACGCCCCTCGAGTGGCAGCGATTCCAGCACGTCGGCCAGGTCGGCCGGGTGCAACGCATCCAGGGTCGCCTGCAGCCCGGCATCGACGGCGGCCAGGGCTTCCGTATCGCCGGCCGGTGTCGCAGCCTCCAGGGCCACCAGCGCTTCACGCCGGCGCAGCAGATCATTGATCGCTTCGAGGCGATCCTGCAGGCGGGGCGTCGACGCGCGGGCGTCCAGTTCAGTCATGCGGGCTGTACCAGCACGCTCGCCAGCGCAGCGATACCTTCACGACGGCCGGTGAAGCCAAGGGTCTCCGTCGTCGTGGCTTTGATGCTGATGCGATCGATATCCACGCCGAGGTCCGCGGCGATGTTCACGCGCATGGCCTCCGCATGCGGGAGCACCGTCGGTGCCTCGCAGATCACCGTGACATCCGCGTTGCCGAGCACGTAACCCCGCGCCAGCAACAGCTCACGCACGGCGCGCACGAAGGTGCGGCTATCCGCGCCCTTCCACTGGTCATCTGACGGCGGAAAATGTTTGCCGATATCGCCCAGCGCCAGCGCGCCCAGCAAGGCATCGCACAAGGCGTGCAGCACGACATCGCCATCCGAATGGGCCAGCACGCCCTGCTTGTGCGGCACACGAACGCCGCCCAGCATCACGTGGTCACCCTCGCCAAAGGCGTGTACGTCGAATCCCTGTCCGATGCGAATCATTTCATCCTCCCGAGCAGGAACTCCGCCAAGGCAAAGTCCGCCGGTGTTGTGACCTTGATATTGTCTTCCGAGCCCTCGACCAGCAGCGGCTTACCGCCCGCCCGTTCGATAGCCATGGCCTCATCGCTCACGACGATACCGGCCCCGGCGGCAAGGCGGAGTGCACGCGCCAGTTCGGCACGGCGAAACATCTGCGGGGTGAAGGCACGCCAACGCCCATCGCGCGGCTCGGTCTCGGCACTATGGCCGGTGGCATCGGCACGCTTGAGCGTATCGCGCAACGGCGCGCCGAGCAGGCCGCCCTCACGCTGCCCTGCTTCCGTCACCAGGCGCGTAATGTCATCCGCCCGCACACAGGGTCGCGCGGCATCGTGCACCAGCACGAACGCATCGGGGCCCACCGAATCGGGCAACGCCTCGATCCCTGCCAACACGGAATAGCTGCGCTCGCTCCCACCCAGCGTGGTGAGCAACGGCTTGCCACGCACCTGGTCGATGCTGGCGAAATGGGTATCGTCGGCCGCGATAACGACCATCAGCCCGGCGATAAGCGGGTGCGCCGCCAGGCGTTCCAGCGTGTGGTCCAGCAATGGCCTACCGGCCACGTGCTGGTATTGCTTCGGCCGGTCGCCACCGGCCCGGACGCCCTTGCCGGCGGCCGGAATCACGCACCAGAGCGCATCCATTACTGATCGCCGGCGGTGACGGGCGGCGGGGTCGGCGGCGCGCTGGTTGCGGCCCCCGGCTCCACCACCTGGTAGAACGTCTCGCCCGGCTTGATCAGGCCCAGCTCCTGGCGCGCACGCGCCTCCGTGGCCTGCTCACCGTGCTTCAGGTCTTCCACGTCGGCGCCCAGCGCTTCATTACGCTTTTGCAACGCGGCATTGTCCTCGGTCTGCTTTTTGACCGATACACGCAATGACTCGACCTCGGCCATCCCCCCACCGCCGACCCACAGCTTCAGCTGCAGCGCGATGAGGATGACGACAAGGATCAGGCCGACCCAGCGCAGGAGTGCCGCGTTGCTCACGTAACCTCTTTAGCCCGGCAGCTTGGTGAGGTTCGGGAACGCGTTGCGGCCGGCGTAGACCGCCTTCGCGCCCAGGGCTTCTTCAATGCGCAGCAGCTGGTTGTACTTGGCCACGCGATCGGTGCGGCACAGTGAACCGGTCTTGATCTGGGTCGCCGTGGTCGCCACCGCAATATCCGAAATCGTGGTGTCTTCGGTTTCGCCCGAGCGGTGCGACACGATGGCTGCGTACTTTGCGCGGTCAGCCATGGCGATGGCTTCCAGCGTCTCGGACAGCGTGCCGATCTGGTTGACCTTGATCAGGATGGCGTTGGCAATCTTCTTGTCGATACCTTCCTGGAAGATCTTCGGGTTGGTGACGAACAGATCATCGCCCACGAGCTGGATCGCGCCGTCCACGACCTTGGTCAGGTGCGCCCAGCCGTCCCAGTCGCCTTCGGCCATGCCGTCTTCGATGGTGACGATCGGGTACTGCTTCGCCCACGAAGCCAGCGTATCCACCCACTGTTCCGGGGTGAAGACCTTGCCCTCGCCTTCCAGGTCGTACTTGCCGTTCTTGAAGAACTCCGAGCTGGCCACGTCCAGGCCGAGCAGGATATCGCTGCCGACCTTGAAACCGGCCTTGCTCACGGCCTCCAGGATCGTATCGAGCGCTTCGACGTTCGACTTAAGGTTCGGCGCAAAGCCGCCCTCGTCGCCCACCGACGTGTTCAGGCCGCGCCCCTTCAACACCGACTTCAGCGCGTGGAAGATCTCCGCGCCATAACGCAGGGCTTCAGCGAAGCTCGGCGCGCCCACCGGCAGCACCATGAATTCCTGCACATCGACGTTGTTATCGGCGTGCGCGCCGCCGTTGATGATGTTCATCATCGGCACCGGCAGCGTACCGCCGCCCGGCACCATCAGGTACTGCCACAAGGCCTGCTTCTTCGAAGCGGCCACCGCGTGCGCGGCCGCCATGGAGACACCGAGCAGCGCATTGGCACCCAACTTGCCCTTGTTGTCGGTGCCATCGAGCGCGATCAGCTTGGCATCGAGGCCCTTCTGGTCGGCGGCGTCATAGCCGGCGAGCGCCTTGGCGATATCGGTGTTGACGTTGGCGACCGCCTTGGTCACGCCCTTACCGCCGTAGCGCGACTTGTCGCCGTCGCGCAGCTCGACCGCTTCGCGGGTGCCGGTGGAGGCACCGCTGGGCACAGCCGCGCGGCCGAAGGAGCCATCGGCCAGCGTAACTTCGGCTTCGAGGGTGGGATTGCCGCGCGAATCGAGGATTTCGCGGGCGTGGATTTTGGTGATGGAGGTGGTCATGCGCTTCCCGTTACGAGTTGGAATGACGGAGCACGGTACCGAGCGCCATCATGGCGCCGGTACCAAGCAGGATGAAAACATTGAGCCCAAGGCCTATCGCGGCAAACGTGCGCCGGCGATCCTGGCGGCGCAGGGCCACCAGGGCGAGCACGGTGCCGACCAGCGCCATGAGCAGGAAGAAGATAAGAACGAGGCCGATCAGGCCAAACAGCGGCATGTGCTCGGAGGTATCGCCCGCCGAAATGAGCAGCGCCGAAAACGCGATACCACCCAGCACGGCCAGGCCGGAAACCAGTGCGATGATGAAAGACGCGATGCCGAGACCCGACTGCGGCAACCTGGCCGCACGCTGGGCGTAGTCGCCCGCGCTGTGGATCCCGCTGTCTTCGACCATCGGCGCCCGTCTCCTGGGGAGGCCCCTGGCCTCCGTGGTGTGTGTGCCCGGCGCTCAAGCGCGCCGGGCAATGCCCATCATAGCGTCAAGCGGCCGATTCTTCGGAGCGGGTCGCCAGCTTTTCCCCATCGCGCACGGCCTTGTACTCGCGCGCGGCCCGAACAAAGCCGATGAACAGCGGGTGCCCTTCGCGCGGCGTGGAGGTGAACTCCGGGTGCGCCTGGCAGCCCAGGTACCACGGGTGCACGTTGCGCGGCAGTTCCACCACTTCCACCAGCAGGTCATCCATGGACTTGCCCGAGATGACCAGGCCAAGGTCTTCGAACGACTGGCGGTAGCGGTTGTTGAACTCGTAGCGGTGGCGGTGACGCTCGCGCACCACGTCCTCGCCGTACAGCTCACGGGCCAGCGTGCCCGCTTTCAGGCGGCATTCCTGCGCGCCCAGGCGCATGGTGCCGCCCAGGTCGGAGCGCTCACTGCGCTGCTCGGTTTCACCGGCCGCGGTAGTCCACTCGGTGATCAGGGCAATGACCGGATCCGGCGTGTTGCGATCGTTTTCGCTGGAATCGGCCTGCTTGAGGCCTGCCGTGTTACGGGCGAACTCGACGACGGCCGCATGCATGCCGTAGCAGATGCCGAAGTACGGGATACCGGCTTCACGGGCAAACTGCGCCGCGAGGATCTTGCCCTCGAAGCCGCGCTTGCCGAACCCGCCGGGCACCAGGATGGCGTCGGCGCCACCGAGCACGGTGCGCGCGCCGCGCGCTTCCACGTCCTCCGAATCGATCCACTCCAGCTTGACCCGGGTGGACTGCTTGATGCCGCCATGGCGAAGGGCTTCGCCCAGCGACTTGTAGGCATCCTTGTGCTCAACGTACTTGCCGACGATGGCGACGGTGACTTCATCGCGCGGGTGTTCCACCGCTTCCACCGTACGCACCCAGCTCGAAAGATCGGCCGGACCGGCATCGAGGCCGAGGCGCTTGATGACCAGGTCATCCAGCCCCTGCTCGTGCAGCCACATCGGCAGCTTATAGATCACATCGACGTCGATCATGCTGATGACGGCGTTCTTCGGCACGTTGGTGAACAGCGCGATCTTGTGGCGCTCGGCGTCCGGCAGCGCTTCTTCGGCACGGCACAGCAGCACATCGGCCTGGATACCGATCGAACGCAGCTCCTTCACCGAATGCTGGGTCGGCTTGGTTTTGATTTCACCGGCTGCCTTGATGTACGGCACCAGCGTAAGGTGCACGAACATGCACTTCTCGGCGCCGTGCTCAATGCGCAGCTGACGAATCGCCTCGAGGAACGGCAGCGATTCGATATCGCCCACGGTGCCGCCCACTTCGACCAGCGCTACGTCGAAACCACGGGTCGCTTCGTGGATCGAGTGCTTGATCTCATCGGTGATGTGCGGGATGACCTGCACGGTGGCGCCAAGGTAATCGCCGCGGCGCTCCTTGCGGATCACCGATTCGTAGATCTTGCCGGCCGTGATGGAATTCTTGCCCGTGAGACGGGTACGCACGAAGCGCTCATAGTGGCCCAGGTCCAGGTCGGTCTCGGCGCCGTCATCGGTGACGTACACCTCGCCGTGCTGGAAGGGACTCATGGTGCCCGGATCCACGTTGATATACGGATCGAGCTTCATCATGGTCACGGAGAGACCACGCGCCTCGAGGATGGAGGCAAGCGACGCCGCTGCGATGCCTTTCCCAAGGGAAGACACCACACCGCCGGTGACGAAAATCAGGGGAGTCATGCGAGCAGCCAGTGCTGGAAATTTGTATTTTACCCGAGTGCCGGGCCGCTCGCGAGGGGTTCGCTGAACGCTTAACATGGGGGCATGAGCACATCCCCCGTTTCCGCCCGCCTTGAAGCCCTGCGTGCCGCCATGGCCCGCGCAGGTGTCGCCGCCGTCGTCGTACCCAGCGCCGATCCCCACCTTTCCGAATATCTGCCGCCCCGCTGGCAGGCCCGGGAGTGGTTTTCGGGCTTCACAGGCTCCGCTGGCACCCTGGTGGTAACCGCGAAAGGTGGTGGCCTGTGGACGGATTCACGCTATTTCTCCCAGGCCGAGACCGAACTGGCTGGCAGCGGGCTGCCGCTGATGAAGCTTAACGTGGCGCACACCCCGGAGCACGTTGCCTGGCTGGCTGGCCAGCTGGGCAATGGCGATACGGTCGCCGTCGCGGGCGATAGCGTCTCCGTGGCGGGCGCCGAAGGCCTGGCCCAGCGCCTTGCCGACACCGGTGCCTCGTTGCGCACCGATCTGGACCTGCCGGGTGCCGCCTGGGCGGATCGGCCGACCCGCCCCACGGCCCCGGTTTTCGCCCACGAGGCGCCCTACGCCCCGGTCAGCCGGGCCGACAAACTGCAGCATGTGCGCACCGCCATGCGTCGGGCCGGTGCGACGCACCACCTGCTCTCCAGCCTCGACGACATCGCCTGGCTTACCAACCTGCGCGGTGCCGATGTGGACTACAACCCCGTGTTCCTCGCCCACCTGCTGGTTGAGGACAACCGCGCCACCCTGTTCATCGATGCGCCCAAGCTGCCGCCCGCGGTGAAGGCCGCGCTGGCCGCGGATGGCATCAGCCTGGCCGATTACGGCACGGCGGCCGCCGCCATGGCGGCCCTGCCCGATGACGCCACCTTGTTATTCGATCCTTCGAAGGTTGTGGTCGCCATCCTCGATGGCCTGCCCGCCAGCGTGAAGCAGGTACGTGGCGCCGCCCCCTCGACCGCCGCCAAGGCGCGGAAGACCCCCGAGGAACTGGAGCACATTCGCGAAGCCATGCGCCGCGATGGCGCCGCCCTCGCGCGCGCCTTCCGCCGGATCGAAACCGGCCTCGCGGCCGGCGAGCCGCTGACCGAACTGGATGTGGATACGATCGTCCGCGAGGCCCGTGCCGCCCAGGACGGGTTCGTCGGCGAGAGTTTCTCAACCATCGCCGGCTACCAGGCCAACGGAGCACTGCCCCACTACCGCGCCACCGAAGCAGGCTTCAGCCCGCTGGCCGCCAAGGGCCTCCTGCTGGTCGATTCCGGTGGACAGTACCTCGGCGGCACCACGGATATCACCCGCGTGCTAGCCCTGGGGGCGGTGACCGACGAGCAGAAACGCGATTCCACACTGGTACTCAAAGGCATGATCGCCCTTTCCCGGGCCCGTTTCCCCAAGGGTGCCAGCGGTCCGCAGCTCGATGCGCTGGCCCGGGCGCCCCTGTGGGCCGCCGGCATGGATTTTGGCCACGGCACGGGCCACGGCGTGGGCTACTTCCTCAATGTGCACGAAGGCCCCCACGGCATTCGGCCGCCGGTGGCCGGTGGCGCGCTGGTCCCGCTGGAGACCGGCATGATCACCTCGATCGAGCCCGGCCTGTACAAGCCCGGCCGCTACGGCATCCGCCATGAGAACCTGGCCGTGGTGACCCAGGCCGACCAGACCGAATTTGGCGAGTTTTACGCGTTTGAGACGCTGACCCTGTGCCCGTTTGATCGGCGCGGGCTGGAACCGCGCCTGCTAGAGCCGTCCGAGCGCGCCTGGCTGGACGATTATCACGCCACCGTGCGCGCGGCCCTGTCGCCGCTGCTGGACGGTGAAGACCGCGCGTGGCTGGAGTGGCATTGCGCCCCGTTGTGAGGACCTGCGTCACCGCATCGTCCAATCTCGGCGCGTGATACGTGGACGTGGCAGGCTTGACCGGCTTGCCTGCCTCACCCATCCTGCCCGGCTTACGAGAAACCGACCCGCCTGATGAATACCCGCTACAACGCCTCAGACATCGAAGTCCTCAGCGGCCTTGACCCGGTCAAGCGCCGCCCCGGCATGTACACCGACACATCGCGCCCAAACCACCTGGCGCAGGAAGTCATCGATAACTCCGTCGACGAGGCGCTGGCTGGCCACGCGAAGACCATCGACGTCACCGTATTCAATGACGGCTCGGTGGAAGTGACCGACGATGGCCGCGGCATGCCCGTGGATATCCACCCCGAAGAGAAGGTGCCGGGTATCGAGCTGATCCTCACGCGCCTGCATGCGGGCGGCAAGTTCTCGAACAAGAACTACGCGTTCTCCGGCGGCCTGCACGGCGTGGGCGTTTCGGTGGTGAATGCGCTCTCCACCCGGGTGGATGTCACCATCCGCCGCGAGGGCCAGGAATTCCGCATGAGCTTCGCAAACGGCGATCGCGCCAGCGAGCTCGAAGTCATCGGCACCGTCCCGAAGAAGAAGACCGGCACCACGCTGCGCTTCTGGCCGGACCCGAAGTACTTCGATTCGCCGCGCATCCTCGTTTCCAAGCTCAAGCACCTGCTGCGCGCCAAGGCCGTGCTTTGCGCGGGCCTGACGGTCCGCCTGCATGACGAAGCCGCCGGTGAAACCACCGAGTGGTACTTCGAGGATGGCCTGCAGGATTACCTGAAGGCCGAGCTCAATGGTGCCGAGGCGCTGCCGGCCGACCTGTTTGTAAAGCATTTCGCACGCGAGACAGACACGGTGGACGTGGCCCTGTGCTGGTTGCCGGAAGGCGAGCTGGTGCAGGAAAGCTACGTCAACCTTATCCCCACCGCCCAGGGCGGCACCCACGTGAATGGCCTGCGTTCGGGCCTCACCAACGCCATCCGCGAGTTCTGCGACCTGCGCAACCTGCTGCCGCGCGGCGTAAAGCTGGCCCCGGAAGATGTCTGGGAGCGCCTGGCCTTCGTGTTGAGCATCAAGCTGCAGGACGCGCAGTTCGCCGGCCAGACCAAAGAACGCCTTTCTTCGCGCAACGCTGCGGGCGTGGTCGAAGGCGTGGTGCATGATGCCTTCAGCCTGTGGCTCAACCAGCACGTGGACCTGGGCGAAAAGATCGCCCAGCTCGCCATCGAGCGCGCCAGCGCGCGACTGAAGGCGGCCAAGCAGGTCGTACGCAAGAAGATCACCTCGGGCCCCGCCCTGCCCGGCAAGCTGGCCGATTGCGCCTCCACTGACCTCACCCGCACCGAAATCTTCCTGGTCGAGGGTGATTCGGCCGGCGGTTCGGCGAAGCAGGCACGCGATAAGGATTTCCAGGCGATCATGCCGCTACGCGGCAAGATCCTGAACACCTGGGAAGTCGAATCCACTGCGGTGCTCGCCTCGCAGGAAGTCCACGATCTGGCGGTTGCCATCGGCTGTGACCCCGGCAAGGATGACCTCTCCGGCCTGCGCTACGGCAAGGTGGTGATCCTGGCCGATGCGGACTCCGACGGCCTGCATATCGCGACCCTGCTATCGGCGTTGTTCCTTCGCCATTTCCCGTCCCTGGTGCGCGAAGGCCACGTGTTCGTGGCCATGCCGCCGCTGTTCCGCGTGGACGTGGGCAAGCAGGTGTTCTACTGCCTGGATGAGGAAGAGAAGCGCCTGATGCTGGAAAAGGTCGAGCGCGAAAAGATGAAGGGCGCCGTCTCGGTCACCCGCTTCAAGGGCCTGGGCGAAATGAACCCGGCCCAGCTGCGCGAATCTACCGTGCATCCGGACACGCGCCGCCTGGTGCAACTCACGGTGGATACCGATGACGGCACCACGAAGCTGATGGACATGCTGCTGGCGAAGAAGCGCGCCAGCGATCGCAAACAGTGGCTCGAGGACAAAGGCGACCTGGCCACCCTCGAAGTCTGATCCACAAAAAAGCCCGGCAATGCCGGGCTTTTTTGTGCGCATGCAACGGCAGTCTTTTACCGGCGTTCGCGGATCGCCTCGATCAGCCCGCGCGTTGCGGCGTCGAACTGCGCGATATCACCGGCATCCTTGTCGTTCGCCAGCGACGGGTAGATCTGCTTGGCGATGACCTTGCCCAGCTCTACGCCCCACTGATCGAATGCGTTGATACCCCACAGGTGGCCGAGCATGAACACCTTGTGCTCGTACAGCGCAATGAGCGCGCCCAGCGAATGCGGGGTGAGCGAATCGAGCATGAACACAGTGCTCGGGCGGTTGCCCTTGAACGTACGCTGCGCGGCAAGCGCACGGCGCTCTTCTTCGGTACCGGTCTTCGCTTCGGCAAGCGCTTCTTCGAAGGTCTTGCCCAGCGACAACGCAGCGGCCTGCGCCAGCAGGTTCGAGGTCAGCACATCCTGGTTCTCGCGCAGCGGGTGCGCCGGCTTTACCAGGCCAATGAATTCCAGCGGGACGATGTCGGTGCCCTGGTGCAGCGCCTGGAAATAAGCGTGCTGCGCGTTGGTGCCGATGCTGCCCCACACCACGGGAACGGTCGAGCCGGCGACTTCCTTGCCGGTGGTCGGGTGCACGTGCTTGCCCAGCGACTCCATCTCGAGCTGCTGCAGGTACGACGGCAGGTCGGCCAGGTAATCCACGTACGGAATCACCGCACGGCTGGTGGTGCCAAGGATGTTGCGGTTCCACAGCTCGGCAGCAGCCAGCAGCACCGGCAGGTTGTCCTTCCACTCGGTGGTGCGGAAATGGTCGTCCGCCTCGGCCGCACCCGCCAGCAGGTCGCGGAAACCGTTCATGCCAATCGCGAAGGCGATGGACGCGCCCACGGCAGACCACAGCGAGAAACGGCCGCCGACGTAATCCCACATGGGCAGCACCTGTGCGGCACCCCACTTGTTCACAGCATCGACGTTCGAGCTCACAGCAATGAAATGCTTCGCCGTCTTTGCCGTGTCGCCCTTGTTGAACTTGAGGATCCAGTCACGGAACACACCGCCGTTGAGCAGCGTCTCCTGGGTGTTGAAGCTCTTCGAGACCAGGATCACCAGCGTGTGCGCGGGATCCAGTGAGTTCATCAGATCGTAGGCGGCCTGGCCATCCACGTTGGTCAGGAAGTGGCTCTTGATGCCATCGACATGGAAGCGCTCGAGCGCATGCACCGCCAGGCGCGGACCGAGATCCGAACCGCCGATGCCGATGTTGACCACATCGGTGACGCGGCCGATCAGGCCGACCGATTCGCCCTCGCCTTTATGCACGGCGTTGACGAGCTTTTCCATCTGGTCCAGCGCATCGGACACTTCCTTGCGCACATCGGCCGGTGCGGCCGGGTGACGCGAGGCGCCGCCACGCAGTGCGGTGTGCAGCACGGCGCGGTCTTCGGAGGTGTTGATGTGCTTGCCTTCAAACATCGCATCGCGCGCGGCCTGCCAGCCGGTGCTTTCGATGTACTGGCCGACGGCATCGAGCGCCGCCGTATCGAGCTTCTGGCGGGTGATATCGAGCAGGATGGGACCCATGCGCTTGCGGAAGCGATCGCCACGGGAGGCATCGTTGACGAGCGTGCGGAGGGAGGTGCCGGCAAGGCGGCTCTTGTGCTCATCGAACGACGGCACGGGGACGTGGTTTGAATCCATGGCTTCCACTTGGCTGCGACGGAGGGAAGCGTCGATATTACCGCACTGCAGCGTAAGTGGATTGTATGGAGGAACTGTAGGAGCGCGCCTGCGCGCGAAAAGCCAACAGGGCGGCGATGCCACCATGTCAGGAACCCCTGCCGTCAGGCACCCAGACGGCAGCTGTCCGGGCCTTACGGTACCCGGGGATCGCGCGCAAGCACGCTCCTACAGAGAAGCCCTTTTACGCAGCCTGCTTCGGAATCGAATGGTTGGTGTGCGTAATGCGGTTATTGGCATCCACGTACACCAGGTCGGGCTGGTACTTGGCCAGCTCGGCCTCGGACAGGCCGACAAAGGCGGCGATGATGACGAGGTCGCCCGTCGACACGCGACGTGCGGCGCTGCCGTTCACGGAGATAATGCCCGAGCCCTCTTCCGCACGCAGTGCGTACGTGACGAAGCGTTCGCCGTTGTTGATGTTCCAGGCATGGATCTGCTCGTACTCGCGGATACCCGCGGCATCCAGCAGGTTGCCATCAATGGCGATGGAACCTTCGTAGTTCAGCTCGGCGTGAGTCACCGTGGCACGGTGGATCTTGCACTTGAGCATGTTGAGGTGCATGGCGGTCTCTGGGGTCTGGCGGTTACAAAAACGCCCATTCTAACGGAGGCAAACCCGTACCGTCGTGAATGGGCTTCCTCGGTGTCGAGGCGCTTTATGGGGGAGCCGGGTCGGAAACGCAAGTGCCCGTTCGTGAAGGGATTCAGTCGAACGGCAGGTTATCGATCAGGCGGGTGGCACCCAGTCGGGCGGCGACCAGGGCCACCAGGCCCTCACGCTCGTCAGCCGCAGGCTCGGCCAGGTCATCGGCCCGGCGGATCGCGACGTAATCGGGGACGAAGCCGGCGCGCTCCAGGCGGGCACGGGCGGCCGTTTCCAGCGCCTGCCAGTTGTGCCCCTGGCGGAACAGTTCGCGCATCTGGGTCAGTGTGGCGTAGATCTGGGGGGCGCGCTGGCGCTCGGCTGGGGTGAGGTACTGGTTGCGCGAACTCTTGGCCAGGCCATCCTCATCACGCAGGGTGGGACCGGACATGATCTTCACCGGCAGCGACAGGTCGCGGACCATCCGTTCGATGACCTTCAACTGCTGGAAATCCTTCTGGCCGAATACGGCGAAATCCGGCTGGACCAGGTGGAACAGCTTGGACACCACGGTGGCCACGCCGTCGAAATGGCCCGGGCGGTGAGCACCCTCCAGGGTCTCGGTCACGCCGGGCACGTGAATGCTGACGCTACCGGCCGCACCGAACGGGTACATCGTGGCCACTTCCGGGGCGAACAGCACATCGCAGCCGGCCTCGGCCAGGCCGACCTGGTCCTGGGCCAGGGTGCGGGGGTACCGCTCGAAATCTTCGCCCGGGCCAAACTGGGTGGGGTTCACGAACACGGAGGCAACCACCCTGTCCGCGCGGGCGCGCGCCAGCTTCAGCAGGGAATGGTGGCCCTCGTGGAGGTTGCCCATGGTGGGCACGAAGCCCACGGTCTGGCCGGAGTTGCGCCAGCCGCGAATGGTGGCGCGGAGGGCGGCGGCGTCGGTAACGGTCTGCATGGCGGGCTCTTTAGCTGAAGCTATGTTCTGGGCCGGGAAATGCCCCTGCCCTTACGTCATCCGCGTACGCGCGGATCGCTGACGGAATGGAATCACGTCCCGCGAGGAAATCCTTGGAGAACTTCGGCCGCTTGCCGGGGGTGAGGCCGAGCATGTCGTAAACGACCAGCACCTGGCCGTCGCAGTCGACACCCGCGCCGATACCGATCACCGGGATCGCGAGCGCCTTCGTGATGCGCTCCGCCAGTGCGGAGGGCACGCATTCGAGAACCAACAGGTCGGCACCCGCCGCTTCAACAGCCTTCGCATCGGCGAAGAGCTTGTCGGCCGCGTCTTCGGTCTTGCCCTGCACCTTGTAACCACCGAACTTGTTCACCGACTGCGGGGTGAGGCCCAGGTGGCTGCACACGGGGATATCGCGCTCGGCGAGCGCCGAGATCACCTCGCAGATGCGGCCGGCACCTTCGATCTTGACCATGGCCGCGCCACCCTGGGCGACGAGCCGGGTGGCGGCATCCATCGCGGCGGGCACATCGCGATCGCTCATGAACGGCAGATCGGCCACCAGCAGCGTGGCGGAGAGCCCGCGCGCTACGGCGGCGGTGTGGTAGACCATCTCATCGACCGTGACCGGTAGCGTGCTCGACCTGCCCTGCACCACCATGCCAAGGGAATCGCCGACCAGGGCGACATCGACCCCGGCGGATTCCAGTTGCGCGGCGAAACTCGCATCGTAGGCGGTGAGCATCACGATCTTCCGGCCGTCGGCTTTCATCGCCTTCAGGCCCGGCACGGTCACCGGCTTACGCGCCGGCGCACTCGTTTTTTCGACGTACACGCTCTTGTCGCCTCGTTGGGTGAAACAGGAATTGTCCGCCTGATTGGCCCGGGGCTCAAGGAACCCCGATCAGGCGAGAGGGATACATTCAGCCGCGTTCACGCGGGCCAGCAGGTCGGTGACCCGGCCCTGGCCCGGAAGAACCGCCTCTGGCGCGATATCGGCAAGGGGCAGGAGCACAAACGCGCGTTCGGCGATCCGCGGGTGCGGCACCGCCAGTCGCTCGTCGTCGATCACCTCATCGCCGTAGGCCAGCAGGTCCAGGTCCAGGGTGCGCGGCCCCCAGCGCTCGCCATCGCGCACGCGCCCGAAGGCACGCTCGGTGGCAAGCAGCGTATCGAGCAGGCCGTGGGCACCCAACGCCGTCTCCACGGCGATGGCCGCGTTGATGAAATCCGGCTGGTCCACATGTCCCCAGGGCGGGGTACGGTAGAACCGCGACCGCGCCACCACGCGGATACCAGATGTGGCATCCAGCGCGTCGATCGCGGCATCGAGCCGCGACCGGACATCACCCAGGTTACCCCCCAGGCCGATCAGGGCAACAACGCTCACGCCCCGCCCGCGTCGCCCTTGCCACCGCGCGTGGGCTTGCGCCGCCGCCGGCGCTTGCGGGCCGGTGCCGTGGCAGCGACGGTGCTGCCATCGTTCGTCGGTACGCCACCGCCGCCCAGGGCCGCAGCCAGCATCTCGGGCGGCAACTGCTGGGCGTGCGCCCACCATTCACCCAACTCGCGCATGCGCGGCGATTCATGGGCACGCAGTAGCAGGAAATCGAACGCCGCGCGGAAACGCGGGTGCGACATCAGGCGGAACACCCGCTTGCGATGGATCTGCTCAAAGCGCGGCTGCAGCGACCAGATCTCTTCCATGGTGAAGGTGAAACGGCGCGGGATCGCGACGCGCTGGCATTGCTCGCCCACCACATGTACCGCGGCGCGCTGCCACGCCTCGTTCATCTCGAAGCCTTGCGCCATCCAGCCGTGGGCCTGGTCGCGCACCTCACCCCAAAGCAGTACCGCGTAGAGGAACGCCGGCGTCACCGACTTGCCTTCGGCAATGCGTGCATCGGTGTTGGCCAGGCCCTGCTCCACCAGTGCGCGCAGCGCGTTGTCGCCACGCTCCAGGGCACGGGCGGTGGCCGGGAACAGGAACTCAAGCAAGCCGCACGCCTCGAGCATCTTGAAGCTCTTCAGGCCGTGGCCGGCGAGGAACAGTTTCAACGATTCATCGAACAGCCGGGCCGGCGAGGCTTCGGTCAGCAGGTGACCAAGCTTCTTGAACGGAGCGGACGCGGAAGGGGCGATGGTGAAGCCCAGCTTGGCTGCCAGGCGTGCCGCGCGCAGCATGCGTACCGGGTCCTCCCGGTAGCGCTGCTCGGGGTCGCCGATGAGCCGCATGGTGCGATCTTCCAGGTCCTGCATGCCGCCCACGTAGTCGCGGACGCTGAAGTCGGCGATATCGTAGTAAAGGGCATTGACCCGGAAGTCGCGGCGTACCGCATCTTCTTCGATCGTGCCCCAGATGTTGTCGCGGACGATGCGGCCATCGACGATGTGCCGGTCACCCTCGCCCTCGGCCCCCTCCTCGCCGGTGCCACGGAAGGTGGCGACCTCGATGATCTCGGGACCGAACACGACGTGGGCCAGGCGGAAGCGGCGGCCGATCAGCCGGCAGTTGCGGAACAACCCCTTCACCTCTTCCGGCGTGGCGTTGGTCGCCACATCGAAATCCTTGGGGTGGCCACCCAGCAGCAGGTCGCGCACGGCGCCACCCACCAGGTACGCGGCGAACCCGGCGTCATGCAGTCGGTAAAGCACGCGTAGCGCGGCTTTGCTGATGTTCTTGCGGGAAATGGAGTGCTGTTCGCGCGGGATGATTCGCATACCGTGCGGAACCTCGCCCCTTGATTCGGAATTCAAGCGGTTGGTGTCCTGGCGGGCGCGCTGGCGCCCGGGCAAGTGGCTGCCCCCACCGGCGGCCGGTGTCGGGATGAACGGGCCAAATGTAACGAATTCGACCCAATCCGACGAGCGGCTGCGAAGACGTTGCCAGGCGGCGGAATTCGGATATACTAGCGCGCTTCGTACGTCTCGTACGACCCGCTCCCTTCGTCTAGTGGTCTAGGACACGGCCCTCTCAAGGCTGGAACACGAGTTCGAACCTCGTAGGGAGCGCCACTTTCCTCTTCGGCGCCGAACCGTTCGCATGACCTTTGTCGTTACCGACAACTGCATCAAGTGCAAATACACGGACTGCGTCGAGGTTTGCCCCGTGGATGCCTTCCACGAAGGCCCGAACTTCCTGGTCATTAATCCGGACGAGTGCATCGACTGCACGCTCTGCGAGCCGGAATGCCCCATCAACGCGATCTACCCCGAGGACGATGTCCCCGCAGGGCAGGAGCAGTTCGTGGCACTGAACGCCGATCTGTCGAAGGATTGGCCGGTGATCACCGAGCGCAAGGATGGCATGCCGGACGCGAAGGACTGGGAAAACAAGCCCAACAAGATCGAGCTGCTTCTGAAGTAAGCGGTTAGCAGAAAAGGCCCCGAGGGGCCTTTTTTATTGCCGCGTTCTCTGTAGGAGCGCGCAAGCGCGCGATGGGACTTGCTGCGAGCCCCCATCGTGCGCAAGCGCGCTCCTACACCAGCCATGCCTTTGGCCCACAAAAAAACCGCCCGGACGGGCGGCTTTTTTGTGGGCCAAAGGCGGGGCTTACTTAACGCCCAGGCGCGCCTTCAGCGAATCGATCACGCGGCGGACGCCGCCAGCATCGCCCTGTGCGCGCACTTCCGAGCCGGCGCCGCTGGCGTTGACCGTGAGCACGACCGGGTGCTTGTTGCCACCCTGCTGGGTCGCCTGCGGGCCGCCCTCGATAGCGGCATCGGGGTTCTTGTCGCCGCCGCCGAACATGCGCTTGAAGAAGCCACGCTTCTGCTCCGGAGCACCCGAGGTCGCAGCGATCTGGAAGGTGTGTGTATCGTCATCGTGGGCCGTGACGCTGCCGACATCGCCAACCGCCAGCACCTCGCCGATGCGCTTGTAGGCGGCATCAGGGGCATCGGCCAGGATGAAGCCATCCGAGACCGGAGCGGCAGCAGGGGCGCCCGCGGTCGCAGCGCTACCCGAGGTGGAGCCAGCATCCGGAATCACCAGCGCCGCGCTCGTCGACGGGGTATCCATGCCCGGCGGAATTTCCAGCGGTGCTTCCTGCTTGGCCTTTTCCCACTGCTTGGTGGAGCGGAACGCGCCGCAGCCGGAAACGACCAGGACGGAAAGGAGCAGTGCCGGGACGACCAGCGCGTACGAGGTTTTCTTCATGAACAAGGGTTCCGTTGGAAGCCGTTTTAATGGGGTTGCGTCAGGCGGCAGTCGCCAATGGTGCCAGAGCCGCGAGCGTTTCGCGCACTTTCGCCAGCGCCGGGCCGGGTTCCAGCTCGACCAGGGGCAGGCGGGGTGCTGCCAAACCCAGCCCCAGCAGGGCCAGGCCGGCCTTGACGGGGATGGGGTTCGGCGCACAGTTCAGTGCGTCGATCAGGGGTGCCAGACGGGCCGTGGCACTGGCCGTACGCCCTGCGTCACCCGAGCGGGCGGCGTCGCAGAATTCACGGAAAGGCCCCGGAACGAGATTGGCTACCACCGAAATGGTGCCCGCGGCGCCGGCGAGCATGGCCTGGTGGGCCGTGCCGTCGTCGCCGCTGAGGTAGACGAAATCTTCGCGAATAAGTTCCGCGATGGCCCGAATGCGCTCCGGCTCACCCCGGGCTTCCTTGATCCCGATGATGCCTGGGTGGTCCCTGAGGACGGCCACGGTCTCAGGCCCGATATCGCAGCCGGTGCGGGGTGGCACGTTGTAGAGGATGACCGGCAGGCCGCCTTCATCGGCCACGGCAAGGAAATGCCGGCGCATGCCCTCCTGGGTGGGCCGCACGTAAAACGGCGCCACGACCAGCGCGGCATCGGCGCCCAGCGCCTTGGCCCGGCGCGTGGTGGCAATGGTCCTGGCCGTGCCGGCTTCACCGGTGCCGGCAATGACCGGAATGCGTTTATTGATGTGTTTCACCGCGAACGCGAGCAGGCGCTCGAATTCATCATGCTCAAGGAAGTGCGATTCGCCCGTTGAACCCGCGACCACCACGGCCTGGGTACCGCCGGCCAACTGCTGGTCGAGCAGGCGGCCGAACGCGTCGAGATCGAGGGAACCGTCGGCGGCAAACGGGGTTGCCAACGCGGTGATGCTTCCGGAGATATCCAAGGTGAAACCCATTGAGGAACCAGCCCTTCGCATGTTACCGGGGCGTTTCCGGGGAGTCCATTCGCCCCGATCCAACGGCCCGCGTTCGCAGTGTCTTGCTAGTGTCCAATGGCCCCCGTTAAGCTCGGGCCAACAGCGACGCCCCGCGCCCCGCGGGCCGCGCCATGGGTAGTGAAGGCCTTGAACCGTTCTGTAGCACGCAGCGCCGCCGCCGATAACCAGTTGCTTATCTCGACATTGTCGCCGGCGCACCGCGCGCCGATCCTCGCCCTCGCCAAGCGCATCGCCGATTCCGGGTGCAACCTGGCCGATGCCCGGGTCTCCACCATCGGCAACGATACCTCGGTGATGCTGCTGGCCTCGGGCTCATGGGATGCCGTGGCCAAGCTGGAAACGGCCGTGGGCAAGCTGGCGCGCGACGAGGAACTGCAGATCGTCCATTACCGCACGACGCCGCGCGAGCCGACAGCACACCTGCTGCCGTACCTCGTGGAAGTGATCGCGGCCGATCGTCCGGGCATCCTGGTCAAGATCATCGAATTCTTTTCGCGCCGCGACATCAGCGTGGAACAGCTGTCGTCCATGCGCTACCAGGCCATGCAGACCGGCGCAGAGATGTTCCAGGCGCAGATCACGATCGGCATTCCTTCCGAAACGCATATCGCCGCGTTGCGCGATGATTTCCTCGAACTGTGCGATGGCCTCAACCTCGATGCCATCATGGACCCGGTAAAGTTCTGACCCCAGGGAATAAAACACAGCGCATGATCGGCAAGGGCAAGAAGGTTCCGAAACTCAAGGGCACGCTCGGCGATGGTTCCACGCTGGCGCTGTCATCCCTCTCCGGCCAATGGGTGGTGGTGTTCTTCTACCCCAAGGACAACACGCCGGGCTGCACGAACGAAGCGAAGGATTTCCGTGACCGGTACGCTGAGTTCCAGTCACGGGGCGCTGAAGTCATTGGCGTATCGCGCGACTCGGTCCGTTCGCACGCGAACTACGCGGCAAAGCACGAGCTCCCCTTCCCCCTCGTTTCCGATGCCGATGAAGCCTGGTGCCAGGCCTTCGACGTCATCCACGAGAAGGTGCTGTACGGCAAAAAGTACATGGGTGTCGTACGCAGCACGTTTCTCATCGACCCGGATGGCAAGCTGTTCGCGGAGTGGCGTGGGGTGAAAATCCCCGGCCATGCGCAAGCCGTCCTTGAGTGTGTTCCCACCGCGTGACGGACACCGCGCCACGCGGCTCCTTCCCCCGGCCACGGCCGCGTAGCCGGGTTTTGCAACCTCCGCATGAGGTCACTTCCGCATGACCGGAAGCAAGCGCATCTACGCCCTCGACACCAACGTGCTGCTGCACGATCCGACCTCGCTGTTCCGCTTCGAGGAACACGATGTCTTCATACCGATGACGGTGCTGGAGGAACTGGACGACAAGAAGAAAGGCGGCTCTGAAGTTTCACGCAACGCACGCCAGGTCAGCCGCTTCCTCAACGAGCTGATCGAACTGGGCGGGGTCGACGGGCTGAAGCACGGCCTGGAGCTGACCAACCCCGCCGGCATCAAACTGAAACGCGGCGCGGTGGGCCGCCTGTACTTCCAGCAACGCGCCAGCCACGGCAACGGCAAGGCCGATAACCAGATCCTGTCGTCGGTGATCGACCTGCGCGACCAGTACCCGGATCGACCGGTCATCCTGGTCACCAAAGACATCAACCTGCGCATCAAGGGCTCGATCTACGGCATCACCGCCGAGGATTACGAGAACGACCGCGCGCTGGATGATTTCGCGCTGCTGTTCACGGGCTCCGATGAACTGCCGGAAGATTTCTGGAACCGGCACCCCGAGGTGCGTTCGTGGAACGAGCGTGGCCGTACGTTCTATGAGATGGATGTGCGCGAGGATGAGCACTGGTACCCGAACGAGTGCCTGTACATGCCCGGCGAAAACGACGTGGAGCTGCGCGTCCTCGAGCTGACGGGCCCCGAAGACGCCCGCCGCGCGAAGCTGGTGCTGCTCGACGATCACACCCACACGGCACATGGCGTGTGGGGTATCGCCGCGCGGAACCGCGAGCAGAACTTCGCCATGAACCTGCTGATGGATCCTGACGTGGATTTCGTCACACTGCTCGGCACGGCGGGTACGGGCAAGACCCTGCTCGCGCTCGCCGCCGGTTTGGCCCAGGTCATGGACCAGCAGCGCTACCGCGAGATCATCATGACCCGCGCTACCGTGTCGGTCGGCGAAGACATCGGCTTCCTCCCCGGCACGGAAGAGGAAAAGATGACCCCGTGGATGGGGGCCCTCACCGATAACCTGGAGGTGCTCGCCAACCCCGAGGAAGGCGGGTCCTGGGGCCGCCAGGCCACCAACGATCTGCTCGCTTCGCGGGTGAAGATCCGTTCGCTGAACTTCATGCGTGGCCGCACGTTCCTCAGCCGTTACCTCATCATCGACGAGGCGCAGAACCTGACGCCCAAGCAGATGAAGACGCTGATCACGCGCGCGGGCCCCGGCACCAAGATCGTGTGCCTGGGCAACGTGGAGCAGATCGATACGCCGTACCTCACCGAAACCACCTCAGGTCTTACCTATGCGGTGGACCGCTTCAAGATGTGGGCCCACTCCGGCCACATCACGCTGAAGCGTGGTGAACGTTCGCGCCTGGCCGATTTCGCCTCCGAAGCGTTGTGACGAAGGCGAAACCCAACACCCTCACCATCGCCGGATCCGATTCCGGCGGTGGTGCGGGGATCCAGGCCGATCTGAAGACCTTCCACTCGCTGGGTACGCACGGGCTGACCGCGATCACCGCCGTCACCTCGCAAAACACGCGCGGCGTCTCGGCCGTACACACGTTGCCGCTGGCCCACGTACGTAGCCAGATCGAAACCGTGTTCGCCGATTTCCCGGTCGCCGGGGTGAAAACGGGCATGCTCGGGTCCGCCGCGATCACGCGGCTGGTGGCGAAAGAAATGGCGGAGCGCCAACCACCCTGGCTCGTGGTTGACCCGGTCATGATCGCGACGAGTGGCGCCCGCCTGCTCGATGAAAACGCGCTCGAAGCGCTGGTGACCCGGCTCATCCCACTGGCCGATATCCTCACACCCAACCTGCCCGAGGCAGAGGCCTTGCTGGGGCGGCAAATCGGCAAGGCCTTCGACGAAGCCGGGGCCGATTTGCTCGCCCTCGGCTGTGGCAGCGTCCTGCTCAAGGGCGGCCATGTGAAGGGCAGCCAGATCGTGGATCGCTACTACGATGCGACCGGCGCGCTCGCGTTCGAACACCCCCGCCTGCCCTTCGAAGGCCACGGCAGCGGCTGCACCCTGGCCTCAGCCGTGACGGCCCAACTGGCACGAGGCAAAGCGCCGCAGGCGGCTGCCCGCGCGGCCATTACCTGGCTGGACAAGGCTTTCCGCGGGGCCTGGCGCCCGGGCAGCGGTGCCGTGCACGTGCTGGCGCACTGACGCCGGAGTATCCTATGCGTGTTGATGCAGGGCCCGCAGGGCCTCATGTATCGCCCGTCCTTTTGAGTGCAACCCCATGAATCTCCTCGGGCCCCGCTTCATCGTCCTGTACCTGTTGATCCTGTTCACGCTGTGCGTGCTGCTGGTGCATCTGCGCGGCCGCTCGCGCCTGCGCTTCGATCGCCAGCTGGTGGATCATTCGGCGCTGTTCGCGCCGTACAACCTGCTGATGTACGCGTTTTCGGCCGTGCCCGCGCGCCCGATCCTGGATCGCAGCGGCTTCCCGCAGCTCGATCTGCTGCAGAACAACTGGCAGGCGATTCGCGAAGAGGCCATGCACCTGTTCGACGAGGGCTATATCCGCTCGGCTGAAAAGCACAACGACGCCTCGTTCAATTCGTTCTTCAAGCAAGGCTGGAAGCGCTTCTACCTGAAGTGGTACGGCGAACCACTCGCCTCGGCCGAGGCGCTGTGCCCGGAAACGGTGAAGCTGCTGAACTCGATTCCCAGCGTAAAGGCCGCGATGTTCGCGCTGTTGCCGCCGGGTAGCCGCCTGAACCCGCACCGCGACCCGTTCGCCGGTTCGCTGCGCTACCACCTTGGCCTGATCACGCCCAATTCGGATGATTGCCGCATCTTCGTCGATGGCGAGATGCATGCATGGCGCGACGGCAAGGATGTGGTGTTCGACGAAACCTACGTGCATTGGGCCGAAAACCGCACCGACCAGACCCGCGTGATCCTGTTCGCCGATGTGGAGCGCCCGCTCAAATTCGGCCTGATGACGGCGATTAACAAGCGCGTGGGCGCCTTCATGGGCTCGATCACAGCATCGCCCAACAGCGATGACGGCAAGGAACAGGTCGGCTTCGTCAACCGCATGTTCGCCCTGAACCAGCGCGGCCGCGAGCGTACGCGCAAGTTCAAGAAGGCGAACCCGAAGCTGTTCCGGGTCATGAAGTACATTGGCATCGTGCTGATGGTGTGGCTGGTATTCCTGGCGCCCTACCCCTTCTTCCGGGGTTAAAGAAGATTTCACGCGCCGCAGGATAAAGCGGCGCGATACTCCGGCCGGGGTGAGCCTGAACGGAGATACGGGCATGAAGCAGCGCTGGATCATCGTGTTAGCACTAGTGGCTCCATTTGCGGCTACCGCCGGCACGCCGCCTGTAAAGGCCGGGCCACCCGCCGAGGATATGGGGCCGCTGGTTGCCAGACTGGTCAACGACACCACGCTCGATGCGAAGTCGCAGGCACTGGCATTCCGCCAGCTGATGGGCCTCGGCAAGGCAGGCGTGCCTTATGTCATTTCGCACCTGGGCGATAGCCGCCGGCTGGCGGAGCAGTCGATCTGGGTGCACGGGGCGCCGGGCCGGGAAGACGTGCAGTATCAGCCTTGGTATGTGCACGACGGCCTGATGGCGGTGCTGAAGGAAGTGACGGGCCAGGCAAAGGGGCCGCTGACGGGCCACCTGTTGCCGTCGCAGCGGGCGAAGAACGTGCGCAAGTGGGTCACATACTGCGTTGAGCGTTACCCGACCCAAGCGGCGGTCTGCCAGCGGGCGCTGGAGAACACCTCAGTCACCAACGATGGCAACGATCCGCAAGTGGCGCAGATGAACTCGCCTCCGGCCTCGCGCTAGCGGGCCCAAAGGTGTGCTCGTGCGCACAAACAAAAAAGCCCGGCATATGCCGGGCTTTTTCTTCATGCTTGAACCCAAGCGATTACGCCGCAGCCTTGATCCGCTCCACGATCGCATCGCCGAACGTATCGGTCGTGCCGGTGCCGCCCACGTCCGGCGTCGTGCGGTCGCGCGCGTTCATCACGTCGCTGATCGCAGCGCGCAGGCGCGTGCCCTTCGCCACCATGCCCAGGTGATCCAGCATGTCCGCCGCCGCCAGCAGCAGCGCGCACGGGTTCGCCTTCTTCTGGCCCGCGATATCCGGGGCCGAGCCGTGCACCGCTTCGAAGATGGCCGCGTCCTTACCGATGTTCGCACCCGGGGCCAGGCCCAGGCCGCCCACCAGGCCAGCGCACAGATCCGAAAGGATGTCGCCGAACAGGTTGGTGGTGACGATCACATCGAACTGGTACGGGTTCATCACCAGCTGCATGCAGGCGTTATCGACGATCATTTCCTGGAACTCGAGGTCCGGGAAATCCTTCGCCACTTCGCGCGCCACATCCAGGAACAGACCCGACGAGGTCTTCATGATGTTGGCCTTGTGCACGGCCGTGACCTTCTTGCGGCCCTTCGCGCGCGCCATCTCGAAGCCGTAGCGGCAGATGCGCTCCATGCCCGGGCGCGTGTTACGAATGACCGACACGGCCACCTCGTTGGCGCCCTCACCCTCACGCGTCTGGCCTTCGGCCATATACGCGCCCATGGTGTTTTCGCGCACCGTGATGATGTCGATATTGTCGTAACGCGCCTTGGTGCCCGGGAAGCTGATTGCCGGACGCACATTGGCGTACAGGTCGAACTTGCGGCGCAAGGTAACGTTGATCGAGGTGAAGCCACCGCCGATCGGGGTGGTGAGCGGGCCCTTGAGCGCGACGGTGTGCTTGGCGATGGCATCGATCGTGGCCTGCGGCAGCAGGTCGCCGTGCTTCTCGAGGGCCACCATGCCCGCGTCCACGAAATCGTAGGTCAGGCCGCAGTCGAGGGCATCGAGGACGCGAATGGTCGCATCCATGATCTCGGGGCCGATACCGTCGCCGGGGATCACGGCAATGGTCTTGCTCATGGGGATTACTCCTGGAAGGAAGCGGGTCTGAAGACACATGCGAAGCATGTGCCGGGGAAGGAAAATCGTCCGATTATCGGCGATTTTGCCCGCTTCCTTCAAGGATGCCGCCGTTGGCGGCCCGTTTTCAGCTGGCCGCGTGGTCGGCGCAGGCGGCGGCTTCGCTGCCCGTCTCACCTTCCAGCGAGTCCAGGAAATCCACGGCGCGACGCAGGTGCGGGATGACGATGGAGCCGCCTACGACCAGGCCGACGCTGAATACTTCGAAGAACTCGTCGCGGTTTACCCCGGCTTCCTTGCACTGGGCCACGTGGTAGCTGATGCAGTCATCACAGCGGAGCACCATGGACGCTACCAGCCCGAGCATCTCCTTGGTCTTCACATCCAGCGCGCCCGCGCGGTAGGTCTGGGTATCCAGCGCGAAAAAGCGGCGAACCACCTGGTTGTCTTCACCCAGGATCCGCTCGTTCATGCGCTGGCGAAAGGCGGTGAATTCCTCGACTCGGGTCTTGTCCGTGGCCATCAGTGCGACGCCTCGAGGATCTCGGCCAGGCGGCCGCTACGATCGGCGGCGGCAAGGTCATCAAACCCGCCCACATGGGTACCGTTAATGAATATCTGCGGCACGGTGCGGCGGCCGCCGCTCTTCTCCAGCATGAGGTCGCGCTGGGCCGGATCCATATCGATGCGCACCTCGTTCCACGCGAGGCCCTTGGCCTTCAGCAGGTTCTTGGCGGCGACGCAGTAAGGGCATACCGCGGTCGAATAGATGGTGATGTCGGGGGTGCTCATGGAACGGGTGTCTCCGAACGCTCTGATGACCGTGATATGGCGGCCTTGACCCTATTCTACAACCCGCCGCGAACCCGCGCCGCGCCGCGCGGTCCAAGCCGGTCGAGGCCCCGTGGTGGTATCGTTTTGACACTTATGCGCCAACCCTTTCCCCGCCTGCTTCTCCTCGCCGCCAGCACCGCCGCCACCTTCGTGGCCGGCGCCCAGGAGGCCGTGCGCCTGCCTGACCTGGGCAGCTCCGCCAACGCCCTGATCAGCCCGCGCGAGGCCGAGGATTACGGTGCCCAGATGCTCCGGCAGATGCACGCGCTGGACCTGACCCTGGATGACGCCCTCCTCGACCAGTACATCAATGACCTGGGGTTCCGCCTGGTCGCGGCGAGCGACCGCCCGAAGGACCATTTCCAGTTC
Source organism: Luteibacter sp. 621 (assembly GCF_050435445.1). NCBI lineage: Bacteria > Pseudomonadati > Pseudomonadota > Gammaproteobacteria > Lysobacterales > Rhodanobacteraceae > Luteibacter > Luteibacter sp. 621. Next base: position 252,724 of record NZ_JBNDKI010000004.1, read on the forward strand.
TTCATCGTGCGCGACACCCAGATCAACGCCTTCGCAGCCCCTGGCGGCTATATCGGCGTGAATGCCGGCCTGATCAACATCACCCAGAGCGAAAGCGAACTGGCGGGCGTCATCGCGCACGAAATTGGTCATATCACCCAGAACCACCTGTATCGCGCCTTCGAGGCGTCGAAGAAGGATGCGCCGCTGCTGGCGCTGGTACTGCTCGGCGCGATCGCGGCCGGCAGCGCCGGTGGTGATGCCGCGGCAGGCGTACTCATGGGCGGCCAGGGCCTGCTGCTCCAGCGGCAGATCAACTTCACCCGCAAGGATGAAATCGAGGCCGACCGCGTCGGTATCCAGACGCTCGCCAATTCGGGTTTCGATCCAGACGCCATGGCGGATTTCTTCGGCCGCATGCAGGACACCTTACGCGTGGGCGAAGGCGAAGATGCGCTGCCCGCCCTGCTCCAGACCCACCCGGTAACGCTGGATCGCATCAGCGACGCCCGGGCACGCGCCCGTGTGCTGGAGGATCGCCTCAAGGATCGGCCCAAGCTACCCACCCTGGACAAGGCTAGCTGGGAAAAAAGCACCGCACCCGTGCTCTTCGTGAAGGACCCCACCACCCTGGTGAGTACCGGCAATGCAGCACCCAAGGACAGCGCCGGCGATACCTACGCGCTGATGCGTGAACGCGTGCGCGTGCTATCGGGGGATGCTGGCAAGCTAGCCTCGTATTACGCCACCAACCTGAAGCGCAAGGATTTCGATACGGGCGCCAACCGATACGGTTACGCCGTGGCGCTTATCCGCACGAACCACGGCAGCCAGGCCATTGAGCAGCTGCAGCCCTTGCTGGCCAGCCGGCCCGATAGCGTCGTACTGCGCCTTGCGATGGCCGATGCCTACATGGACGCGGGGCGTTCCGGTGATGCCATGGCCATCTACAAGGCCTTGCATGCGAATTCACCACGCAACGTGGCCGTGGCGCTGGGCTATGCCAAGGCGCTGGCCGTGCAGGGCAGCCGGGAGAGCGCCCAGCAGGCCGCCGCCCTGCTCCGGCCCATGCTGGATAACAGCGACGACCCGGAAATCTTCCGCACCTACGCCCAGGCCACCGAGCGCGCGGGCGATAGCATTCGTTCGGCCGAGGCCTACGCCAACAGCGCCTACCTCTCGGGGCGCCCGTTTGATGCCATGGAGCAACTGCGCCGCCTGCTCAAGCGCGATGACCTGGATTTCTACCAGCGCTCGCGTATCCAGGCCCAGATCGCCGACCTGACCCCGCTTTTGCTGGAGCTGCGCAAGCGCCGGGTGGCCACGGATGACAACCCGGACGGCCGCTCGCAGCAATAGATGCGCCTTATCGGCAAGGGGCGAATGTGACGATTGTCATTGCCCTGTAACACGACACGGCTGCAATATGACGGTCACAGCCACCAAGCGGTTCCCAGCGTGCATAAACGCATTCTTATCGTGGAAGACGAAGCATCGATTCGCGACATGGTCGCCTTCGCGCTCCGCAAGGCGGGCATGGACGCGGCTCACGCCGCCGACGCCCGCGCCGCACAGATGGCCATCTCCGAGCGTGTTCCGGACCTGATCCTGCTCGACTGGATGCTCCCGGGCACCAGCGGACTGGAACTGGCCCGCAGGCTGCGCCGCGAGGAACTGTCCCGCGAAATCCCCATCATCATGCTCACCGCCCGCGGCGAGGAGATGGACCGGGTAAACGGCCTGGAGGCCGGCGTGGACGATTACGTGATCAAGCCGTTCTCCACCCGCGAGCTCATCGCCCGGATCAAGGCGGTGCTCCGCCGCAGCCAGGGCGATGATGGCTCAGGCGTGGTAGAGCTTGGCGGCCTGCGCATCGACGGCCCGGCACACCGCGTGTTTGCCGGCGACGACGCCGTACCCATCGGCCCGACCGAATACCGCCTGCTGTTCTTCTTCATGACCCACCCTGAGCGCGTCTACTCGCGCGCCCAGTTGCTGGATCACGTGTGGGGCGGCAGCGTGTACGTGGAAGAGCGCACCGTGGATGTGCATATCCGCCGCCTGCGCAAGACGCTTGAACCCTGGAAGCTGGACGATATGGTCCAGACCGTCCGCGGCGCTGGCTATCGCTTCTCTGCCAATACCTAGGCTTAGGCGTGGTAGCCGCGCTATGGTGCGTTCCACCAGACCGCCGGTTACCTCGTTATGCCACCCAGCTTCCTGACTTCCTGGCGACTGCCTGCCACCTGCGCTGCCCTGCTTATCGTGGGCGGCGTGGTCGGCGCGTTCCTGGGTGCGGCGCTGGCCGGCGTGACCGTTGTCGCGCTGGGCCAAATCGTCGTGCTGCTGTCGCTGTTCCGTCATAAGCCGGGGCCAATGTTGCAATCGCCCGCAACGCACCACCCTGAGCATGACCGTCTCATGACCCGCACCCGTCGAATCGCCTCCCGCCTCCGTGACCTGCGCAGTGCGGCCGGCTCCCTCCCCGATGGCGTCGTCCTGTTGGACCACGCACAGCACGTCCGCTGGTTTAACCATGCGGCGGAGGAGCTGCTTGGCTTGAAGGGTCCGCGGGACCGCGGCCGCTTTATCACCGATATCCTGAAAAACAGCGACCTCGCCGAGTGGCTGGACGAGGGGGCCCGCGAGCCGCTGACCGATGTCACCGCCCCGGGGCATCCGAACCGGCATATCACCGCGACCCTGCTGCCTTTCGGCAGCCGCCAGCGCGTGCTGCTGGCCCGCGATACCAGCCACCTCACCCGGCTGGAGCAGATCCGCCGCGATTTCGTGGCCAATGTCTCCCATGAGCTGCGTACGCCGCTCACCGTGATCCACGGCTACCTCGAACTGCTGGATCCGGAAGATGTGCCCGAGCTCGCGCCCGTACTGGATGAGATGCGCGCGCAATCCAAGCGCATGGGCCAGATCGTCGAAGACCTGCTGACCCTCTCGCGCCTTGAAACGCAGGATCATCTGGCCGAAGAACATGTGCAGATGGCCCCGCTGCTTGCTTCGCTGCGCAAGGAGGCCGAGGCGCTGAGCCAGGGCCGGCATACCATTTCGCTCGATGTCGCCACGGGCTACGACCTGCTCGGGTCGACCAAAGACCTGCACAGCGCTTTCGGCAACCTGGTCGGCAACGCCGTTCGCTACACCCCCACGGGCGGCAAGATCGCCATCCGCTGGGCCGCGACGGAGGATGGCGCACGCTTCTCCGTGCAGGATTCGGGCTTTGGCATCCCCGCCGCGCACATTGCGCGCCTCACGGAACGTTTCTACCGCGTCTCGTCGAGCCGCTCGCGTGATTCGGGCGGTACCGGCCTGGGCCTGTCGATCGTGAAGCACGTGCTGAACCTGCACCAGGCGCGCCTGTCGATCGAGAGCGAGCCGGGCAAGGGCTCTACGTTTGCCTGTGTCTTCGGCAGCGACCGCCTGCTGGATGGCTCGCGCATCCACGACGTGGCAGGCGCGCCGGCCTGAACGCATGGCTGCCCGGCGCCCGCAGGTTGCTGCGATGCCCCTTTCCGTGACGGCCGCCCATGGTTCACCATCGGCGGCTATGAAACGAACCGCGGAACGCATGAACGCGAAGGTCGACCTCGGGGCCGCCGAGCTGTACATCAACCGTGAGCTGGCGGCGCTGGAGTTCAATTTCCGCGTGCTGGCCCAGGCCAGTGATCCCGACGTCCCCGTCCTCGAACGGCTGCGCTACCTGACCATCGTCAGCAATAACCTCGATGAGTTCTTCGAGGTGCGCGTGGCGGTGCTCAAGCACAAGCATGCTCTTGGGGCCGCCACCCCTGGCGCAGATGGCATGTCATCGGGAGAGATCCTGGGCCGTATCCGCGAGCGCACGCTGGAGCTGGTTGGCGAGCTGTACCGCATCTGGCGCGATGAGCTGGGTCCCGCACTCAACGACGCCAATATCCGCTTCCTTACCCGCGACAGCTGGTCTGACAAGCAACGGCGCTGGCTGCAGGGCTATTTCCAGAACGAGATCATGCCGGTGCTGTCACCGCTGGGCCTTGATCCGGCCCACCCGTTCCCGCGCATCCTCAACAAGACCCTGAACCTGGCTGTGGTGCTGAAGGGCCGTGATGCATTCGGCCGGGAAGGCCATATGGCTTTGGTGCGCGCGCCTCGTTCGCTCCCGCGCATCATCCGCATCCCCACCGAAGTATCCGGCAGCGATGGCGATTTCGTCTTCCTGGCCGAGGTGCTGCAAAGCTTCGCCGATGAAATCTTCCCCGGCTTCCAGGTGTGCGCGGCTTATCAGTTCCGCGTAACGCGCAACAGCGAGCTGGTGGTGGAAGAAGCAGAGGTCGAGAACCTCGCCCGCGCGCTGAGCGAAGAGCTGGCCGGCCGCGGTTATGCCCGCCCGGTGCGCCTCGAGGTGGGGGCGGATTGCCCGCGCGCCATCACCGACATGCTCATGGCGAACTTCCAGCTGGAAGATGCCGACATTTACCGCTGCGATGGCCCGGTCAACATCATTCGCGCCGGCGTGATCTACGACCAGCTCGACCGGCCCGAGCTGAAGTTCCCGCATTTCACGCCCCGTCTTACGCCTGCGTTCGCCAAGGGCGTGAACGAGTTCGACGTGCTGGGCGAGCGCGATGTGCTCATGCACCACCCCTACGAGTCGTTTGCTTCGGTGGTGGAGCTGCTGCGCCGCGCCTCCCAGGATCCGGGTGTACTCGCTATCAAGCAGACGCTTTACCGCGCCGGCAAGGATTCGCCGCTCGTGGACCTGCTGGTCGACGCCGCACGCAACGGCAAGGATGTCACCGTGGTGATCGAACTGCGTGCACGGTTCGATGAAGAAGCCAACATTGGCCTGGCCAACCGCCTGCAGGAAGCCGGCGTGCAGGTGGTGTACGGCGTGGTCGGCTACAAGACCCACGCGAAGATGCTGCTCATCGTGCGCCGCGAAGGCAGCGGCCTGCGCCGCTACGTGCACCTGTCCACGGGTAACTACCACCAGGGCAATAGCCGGGGCTACACCGATATTGGCCTGATGACGGCCAACGCGGAAATCGGCGAGGACATCCACAAGGTGTTCCAGCAGCTGTCCGGCCTGGGCCCCATGATCCAGCTCAAGCGCTTGCTGCACTCCCCGTTCACCCTGTACAGCAGCGTGATGGGGAAGATCGAGCGCGAAATCGAGCACGCGAAGAACGGCCGCGCAGGCCGTATCGTCGCCAAGCTCAATGCCCTGAACGAAGCGCACGTCGTCGAGGCGCTATACCGCGCCTCGCAGGCAGGGGTGCAGATCGACCTGATCATCCGCGGTGCGTGCACCTTGCGTCCCGGCATCAAGGGCGTATCGGACAACATCCGGGTGCGCTCCATCATCGGCCGGTTCCTCGAGCACAGCCGCGTGTACTGGTTCGGCAACGATGGCGAACCGGAATTGTACTGTGCCAGCGCCGACTGGATGGAGCGCAACCTCATGCGTCGTATCGAGGTGGGTGTGCCCATCCTGGAACCCGAGCTGTTCAAGCGCGTGTACGACGAGACGCTGGACAACTACCTGCGTGATAACACCCAGGCGTGGATGCTCGGTGCGGATGGCCGCTACACGCGGCGCCACCCGGAAGCGGGCGAGCTGCCGCACTCGGCGCAACAGGCGCTGCTGGCAAAGTACTGCGGGTGACGCGGCGCATCCTGCTCCTGTCGGTGTCCGCGGGCGCAGGCCATGTGCGTGCCGCCGATGCGCTTGATGCCACGGTCGCGGCCCTTGCCGCCCGGGGCGGAAAGGTAGAAGCGCGCCACCTCGATGTCATGGATTTCGTCCCATCGAGTTTCCGCCGCATCTACGCGGATTTTTACCTGGGGCTCATCACTCGCTATCCGCGCCTGTGGGGCATGCTTTACCGCATTACCGACGATGCCCGTCCCGACGCCGTCGTTCAGCGCATGCGCCGCACGATTGAACGACTTAACACGAGGCGCCTGCGCTCGGCCATCGCGGAATTCGCGCCCGACGCCATCGTGTGCACGCATTTCCTGCCCGCCGAAATGCTGGCCCGCCAGATCCGCAAGGGGCGCGTCACAGCGCCCGTGTACCTGCAGGTAACGGATTTCGATCTTCACCGCATGTGGCTGGTGCCCGGCATGAGCGGCTACTTCGCCGCCAGCCCGGAAATTGCCTACCGCATGCATGCGGTAGGCCTGCCGAGGGAACGTGTGCATACGACCGGCATCCCGGTCATGCCTGCCTTCGCCGAACCGCACGAACGTGCCGCGCTCGCCCGTGATTTCGGCATGGACCCGCTGCGCCCTGCCTACCTTGTCATGGGCGGCGGCGCGGGTGTGGGCGCACTCGACGAGCTGGCCGATAACCTGCTCTCGGCAGGCGGCGATTTCCAGCTCGTGGTGCTGGCCGGGCGCAACGAAGACATGCTTGCACGCCTGCGCAAGCTTGCGGCGGGCAAGCACGCCGGCCGCCTGTTCCCCCAGGGCTACACGCGCCATGTCGAACGGCTCATGGCCTGCTGTGACCTCGCCATCACGAAACCAGGTGGCCTGACCACATCGGAGTGCCTCGCCATGGGCCTGCCGATGATCGTTAACGCACCGATCCCCGGGCAGGAAGAACGCAACGCCGATTACCTGTTGGAACAGGGTGCGGCGTGGAAGGCGATCGACGGGGTTGCCCTCGCATGGCGCATTCATGCGTTGCGTAATGATCCGGCCCAACTCGCCGCCATGGCCACCCGTGCTCGCGCGATCGGCCGCCCCCATGCCGCGCGCGATGTGATCGATATCGTGCTCGCGCAACTGGGCCACCGATGAGCCATTCCCCGCGCCGGCGCGTCATCTCCGCGCTGGTCACCGCCGCGTTTACGTTCCTGCTGGCGTTTTGCTTCGCGCATGTCGAGGTGGAGATCGAGGGCCCGCACGGCTGGGCCACCAGCCTGCCTACGTGGCGCATCGAAAACCACTGGCTGCTCGACCTGCTTTGGGGCGGACGGCCCATGACGGGCTACCATGCCTGGGTTTTCCCGTTCATCGCGCTGTTTTTCCACTTCCCCATGATCTTCCGGGGCTTCTGGAGCTGGCGGGCGCAGGTGCGCATCATTGCCTGCGTCATGTTGTTCTGGGTGGCCGAAGATGGCCTGTGGTTCATCCTGAACCCAGCGTTCGGCCTTGGCCGCTTTACCCCGGAAAACGTGCCCTGGCACCGCCACTGGTGGGGCCCGGCACCCACGGACTATTGGGTGTTCGGTTTCCTGTGCATTCTGCTGTTCGCGCTCTCCGCCATGCCGAAATCGCGCGCCGCCATTTCCACAAACCGGTAAAGGCGTGACAAAATTCACCGATACGCCGCTGCGGACTTCTCCCTTGGCCACATCAGGTAAATCGCAGATCAACGACGGCGAATTCATCGCTGCCGTTGACCTCGGCTCTAATAGCTTCCACATGGTGGTGGCGCGCTACGAACACGGCGAGCCGCGCGTTGTCGATCGCCTGCGCGATTCGGTGCGCATGGCCGTGGGTTTGCGCCCCGACGGCACACTGGATGCCGCGCACCGCGCCGCTGCCCTGGGCAGCCTCGCGCGGTTCGGGCAACGCCTGGCAGGCATCCCGGCATTGCACATTCGTGCCGTGGCGACCAATACCGTGCGCCGCCTGGCTTCCCCCCATGCGTTTCTTTCCGCTGCGGAAGCCGCACTGGGCCACCCGGTCGAAATTGTCTCGGGTCGTGAAGAAGGCCGCTTGATCTTCCTGGGTGCGGCCCATGATCTGCCCGCCTCGCGCGATCACCGCTTGGTCATCGATATCGGCGGCGGCAGCACGGAATTCATCATTGGCCGCGGCACGTCGCCGCTGCTGACCGAAAGCGTGCAGGTGGGTTGTATCGCATCCACGCTGCGTTTTTTTCCAGGCGGCAAAATCACCCGCAAACGCTGGCAGAAGGCCCGTCGCGAGATCGGGGTACTCTTGCAGCAGTTCTCCGAGGATTACCGCGAAGCCGGTTGGGCGGATGCCTACGGCTCGTCGGGCACCGCGAAGGCCATCGGCTCCGTGGTGCGCGCCATGAAGCTATCGGACAATGGCATTACACCCGATGCCCTCGCCGCGGTTCGCGAAGCGCTCATTGAGCAAGGCGCCACGGGCGCCCCTCTGAAGTTACCGGGGCTTGCCGAAGACCGTGCCGAGGTCTTCGCCGGTGGCGTGGCGATCTTCGAAGCCGCCTTCGAGGCGCTTGGGATCGAGCGCCTGGGCGTGTCGGAAAGCTCCATGCGCGAAGGCGTGCTGTGGGACCTGATCGGGCGCTCGGCCGGCACGGATCCCCGCATGGCCAGCATCGATTCGCTGGCCGCGCGCTACGGCGTCGATCGCGCCCAGGCTCGCCGCGTTGAAACCACGGCCCTATCGCTGTTCGACCAGCTCGCGAAGGTATGGAAGCTCGACGATGACGGCCGCGAATGGCTGTCGTGGGCAACACGCGTCCACGAGCTCGGCCTGGCCATCGCGCACAGCCAGCACCAGCGCCACGGCGCCTATATCCTTCGCCACGCCGACATGGCGGGCTTTTCACGCCAGGAGCAGCAACTGCTCGCGGCCATTGTCGAGTCGCACCGTCGCAAGCCTGAAAAGTCTGTGATGAGTGCGCTGCCCGTCCGCTACCGCGCGCTGGCGCGCCATATCACCGCCATCCTGCGCCTGGCGGTGTTGTTCCGCCGCGCACGGCGCGCCGAGTCGCTGCCGCGCATCCGCGTAAACGCCACCCGCCAGCGCCTGCGCCTCACCCTGCCTGCGGACTGGCTCGACCAGCACCCCCTTACCGAGGCGGACCTGGAGCAGGAGCGCGAGCCGCTGGCGGAACTGGGCCTCGAGCTCGAGATCGTTACGGAATAACCCTGCCCGCGCCCGCCATGGGGGTATCATGGCCGGGTTGTCACTTTGCACGAACCGGTTGCCCATGCTGAAAGCCGCTCTCGCCAGCCTCCTCCTCGCCCTGCCCGCTGCCGCCCTGGCCCAGCAACAGGCCAAGCCGGCGGCGCCCGCGCCCGGCCCCGTGGATCACCCGCGGGTCGTGGTGCACACGAGCCAGGGCGATTTCACCCTGGAACTGTTCCCGGAAAAAGCGCCCAAGAGCGTCGCCAACTTCCTCCAGTACGTGCGTGATGGGTTCTACGACGGCACGGTGTTTCACCGGGTGGTCGATGGCTACATGATCCAGGGTGGCCTCTACAGCCGCGACCTCACCCAGCGGCGTACCCGCGCGCCCATTGCCAGCGAGGCCGATAACGGCCTGTCCAACCTGCGCGGCACCGTCTCGGTGGCACGTGGCGCGGATGCGAATTCGGGAACGTCACAGTTCTTCGTGAACCTGGTCGATAACCGGCGCCTGGATTACGTGAGCAACCAGAGTGGGCTGACCTGGGGCTTTGCCGTGTTCGGCAAGGTGGTCCAGGGCATGGATACGGTCGACAAGATCGCCAAGGTACCTACGAAGGCTCAGGGTCCCTTCGTAGGCGATGTACCGAACCCGCTGGTGATCATCAATTCCGCCCAGGTCGTGGGTGAGGAGAAGGCGGTGCCCGCTGCCACGTCATCGGCCGCGAAGCCGGCCGCGCCTGCGCCAGCGGCCGCACCCCCCGCGAAGAAGGCCGAGAAGAAGCCGGCCGCCAAGACGTCGCCATGACCACCCTGTTCATTGCCGACCTGCACCTGGACGACGCCCGCCCGCACATCACCGACCTCTTCGAGCACTACCTCGCCTCCGGGGAGGCGCGCAGCGCCAACGCGTTCTACATCCTCGGCGACCTGGTGGAAGCCTGGATTGGCGATGACGACGATGCCGAGCTTCCGGCGCGCATCGCCGCGGCCACCCGGGGCTTGCGCGATGCCGGCGTGCCTGTCTACTTCATGGTGGGCAACCGCGATTTCCTGCTGGGCGAGGCCTTCGCATCGCGCGCGGGCATGACCCTGCTCGACGATGGCACCGTGCACGACATCGAGGGTGTACCTACCCTGCTGATGCACGGCGATGTGCTGTGCACCGATGACGTGGAATACCAGGCGGTTCGCAAGCAAGTGCGCACCGATGCCTGGAAGCAGCAGATCCTTTCCATGCCGTTGGCGGCGCGGCGCGCGTTCGCGGCGCAGGCGCGCAGTGACAGCAAATCCCGCACCGGCCGCATCGATGAAACGATCATGGATGTGAACCAGGGCGCCGTCGAAGATGCCATGCGGAACGCACGGGTCACCCGGCTGGTGCACGGGCACACGCACCGGCCTGCCGTGCACGATTTCCAGCTCGGCGCCGAGCCGGCCCAGCGCATCGTGCTGGGCGATTGGTATGACCATGGTTCGGTGTTGCGTATTGAGCCAGGTAGCGTGGAACTACGCGGGCTAAAGCTGCCGTAAGCTGGCCGCGCGTTGCGCGGATCACCTCACAGGGTAATGAGCCACGCCAGCTCGCTTTCGGAGAACCCGGCCTCACGCCGCGCCTCAAGATTGAACGGCCCGCGAAGCGACCCGTTCATATAGTCATTGAGCAACGTGGCAAACGTTGCCTCGGGATCGATGCCATCGCGCGCGCAGCACCAATGGAACCAGCGGGTTCCCGCAGCAACATGCGCCACTTCTTCGCGAAGAATGACTTCGAGGATGGCAACAGTGCGCTCGTCTTTCTGGTGGCGCAGGCGCTCCATCATGCCCGGCGTGACATCCAGGCCCCGGGCTTCGAGGACGCGCGGCACCAGCGCCATGCGCGCCGTATCGCTATGCGCGGTCTTCTCGGCCATTTCCCACAGGCCGTTGTGCGCATCGAAATCGCCGTAGGCGTGGCCAAGCTCCCTCAGGCGCCCCTGCAACATCATGAAGTGGCGCGCCTCGTCGTTGGCGCACGACGCCCAATCGAGGTAGTACGCCTCGGGCTTGCCGCGGAAGCGATACACCGCATCCCACGCAAGATCGATGGCGTTGAACTCGATATGCGCGATGGCGTGGACCAGCGCGATACGCCCTTCCAGGGTACCGAGGCCCCGCTGCGAAAGCTGGCGAGGCGATACGAGCGTCGGCCGTTCGGGCCGACCGGGCAGCGGTATGGGCTGCGCCGCTGGCGATTGCGGATCCGGACCCAACTCACCGACGCTCAGGCGAGCGAACGTCTCAAACGTGAGGCGCACTTTCTCGACGGGATCCGCCGCATCGAGGCAGCGGCGGGCGGCGGCGTGGAGGTCCTGCATGTCGGGCTGCGCGGCACGCGTGGTGCGTGCCGCGCCTGACCTCAGGCCGTGCGGCGTTCGTTCTTGGCGCTATCCGAACGCAGGGCTTCCTGCTGTTCGAGGAAGGCCGAATCGACGCCCGTGACGTACTCGCCAGAGAAGCACGAGGTATCGAAGCGTTGCAGGTCTTCGTTGCCATCCTGCACCGCCCAGACCAGGTCTTCCAGATCCTGGTAAATGAGCCAGTCGGCGCCGAGGATCTTCTCGACTTCCTCGACCGTGCGACCCGCGGCAACCAGCTCGGAGGCGGCCGGCATATCGATGCCGTACACGTTCGGGTAACGCACCGGCGGCGCCGCCGAGGCGAAGTAGACGTTCTTCGCGCCTGCGTCGCGGGCCATCTGGATGATCTGCTTGGAGGTGGTGCCGCGGACGATCGAGTCATCCACGAGCAGCACGTTCTTCTTGCGGAATTCCAGGTCGATGGCGTTGAGCTTGCGGCGCACGGATTTCACGCGCTCGCCCTGCCCCGGCATGATGAACGTACGGCCGATGTAGCGGTTCTTGACCAGGCCTTCGCGCATGGGAACGCCCAACGCCTGGGCCAGCGAGCTGGCGGCGGTACGCGACGTGTCCGGAATGGGGATGACCGCATCAATGCCGTGATCGGGGCCACGCTCGCGCAGGATCTTTTCGGCGAGCTTTTCGCCCATGCGCAGGCGCGCCTTGTATACCGACACATCCTCGATCATCGAATCGGGGCGCGCGAGGTACACGTATTCAAAAATGCACGGCGCATGCACCGCGCCCTCGGCGCAGCGCTTGGTGAATAGCTGGCCGCCCTCGGTGATGATCACGGCTTCGCCCGGCTCGATGTCACGCAGGCGCTTGAAGCCCAGCACATCGAGGGCCACGGATTCGGAGGCCACGGCATATTCGCGCCCCTCGGCCGTTTCGCGCTCACCCAGCACCAGCGGGCGAATGCCGTTCGGGTCGCGGAATGCGATAAGCCCATAACCCAGCACGAGGGCGATGCAGGCGTAGCCGCCACGGGCACGCGCATGCACACGGGCCACAGATTCGAAGACGTGCTCGGGCGTGAGGTCGCCGCGATCTTCCAGCTGCAGTTCGTGCGCCAGCACGTTGAGCAGCACTTCCGAGTCGGAATCGGTATCGATATGGCGGCGGTCGTCCTCGAACATTTCCTTGCGGAGCTGCTCGGTGTTGACCAGGTTGCCGTTATGCGCGAACGCGATGCCGTAAGGCGAGTTCACGTAGAAAGGCTGGGCCTCTTCCGTGCCCTCGGAGCCCGCCGTGGGGTAGCGGCAGTGGCCGATGCCGATACGGCCGCGCAGCTTGCCGACACCCGCCGAGTTGAAAACATCGCGCACCAGGCCGTTGCCCTTGTGAAGGCGCAGGCGTGCGCCATCCACGGTGGCGATACCGGCGGCATCCTGACCGCGATGTTGCAGGACGGTCAGGCCGTCATACAGGGCCGATGCCACTTCCGTGGTACCGACGATGCCGATGATTCCGCACATGGTGTTGCCTTCTACGAAGAGGCCGCCGTGGAAGCGGCAGCGGGGTGAGCCTGGCTATTGTCGCGCTTTTGCCCGGGGATAGGCAGGTCGCGCAGTTTCATGAGATCGTCCTTGCTGGGGAGCTGGACGTCCGGCATTTTCATGTTCTTCAACGCTTCCGGCGGGTGCATGTAATCGCGCACGTTCGCCGGGATCTGCTCGCCGATCCATGCGGCGGGGGCCCGGAACTGCTGGAGCATGGTCGATTCACGCCACCAGGGGTCGTTCGGCAACGGCGTGAAGCCGAGGATGAACACCACCAGGCTGACAATGAGCACGCCGCGGGCCAGGCCAAACAACATGCCGAAAAGGCGATCGGTACCGCCCAGCCCCGTGCTCGCCACCAGGCGCGACACGAGAAACCGGATGATGCCGCCCACCACCAGGACGACGACAAACGCCAGCGCGTAGCCAATGCCCACACGGGCCGTGGCATTCGACACCGAGCCTTCCATGTAATGGGCCAGCTGCGGCCCAATAGCCCAGGCGACCCAGAACGCGGCCACCCAGATCACCAGCGACAACACCTCTGAAATGAGGCCGCGCGCCAGGCCGATCAAGACCGAGATGAACAGCACCGCCAGGATGACGTAATCGGCCCAATTCACACTGCTACTCCCCATGTGGCGATGTGCGCGCGGCGCGGCCCGTTACGGGGCCGACACCACGACGCCATCGAGGCCGACCTTGGCCTTGATCTGTTCTTTCAGCCGCACCGCGTCATCGCGCTGGGTCTGCGGGCCGGCCCGCACACGCCAGAGCTTCGCGCCGCTGCTGGAAGCGATGCTATCGACATAACCGGCGATGCCCGCACCGCGAAGCTTGTCACGCAGGCGGGTGGCTTCGGCCTCGCTGCTAACGGCGGCGACCTGCACGGCAAACCCGCCGGCGCGCGGCGCAGCGGCCGGAACAGCGGCGGCCTGGGCCTGCTGAGCCGCCACGGGAGCCGCGACAGCCGGCTTGGGCGGCGCCGGGACATCAGCGGTCTGTGTCTCGGGTTTCGACGAAAGCGACGCCGGCGCACCCGGCACGGCTGCGGTGATCTTGAGGCGCGCGGCCTCGGCAGCGGCGCGGGTCTCGAACGGGCCCGCCGTGACACGGGTAAGCGCCTTGCCTGCCTGGTTCGTGTTCGCGGTGCTCACCGGGTAGCCAAGCGCACGGACCTTCTGGACCACGGCATCGGCCTTGCTGCGGTCTGCATAGGCGCTGAGGTTAATGCTGTAGCTGCCGCGGGCGGCCGTGCCGGCCGGAACGGCTGCCGGGGCTTCCGCGGGTGCAGGCGTGGCGAGCGCACTGGCTGGGGCCGGCTTTGCGGGCTTGGCCGGTGTCGGCGCCGGTGCGGGCTTGGCAAAATCTTCCGGCAGCGCATCAACCGGCTTGCGCGAGGCGATGTCCACCGAGGCCAGGCGGCTGCCGCTACCCGGGGTCACAGCCGCCGGCGGCGCGGCCGGTGCGGCCTGCGGGGGCGACGGCGGCTGGCCAGGCGCTGCGGCGGCCTGCTGCGGCGCCTGCGGGGAGGCAGCAGCCGGTGAAGCCGTGCCGTTCGGGGAGACATCCAGCGTACGCGACTGCAGTTCGCGGTCCGGCGCCGGCGGGATCTCGAGGCTGACCGTCTGGTCGGTGTCGCTCTTGGGCGGCGTGCTGGAGAACAGCATGGGCACGATCAAGACAAGCAAGGCGATAAGGACGGCGGCACCCAGCAGGCGTGTTTTCAAGGAAGGCTCCATTCGGCCAGCGCAATGCGGATCGCGGCGATTATAACCGGCAATGGGTGGGGCCCGGTGCCCTTCCCCGTCTCGGCGTTCACGCCCGCGTCGTCAACGCCGCACTCGCCACGAAGAACGAGCCGAACAACAGCACGGTGTCGCTATCCCGCGCCGCCGTCCTGGCGGCCTGCCACGCGGTGCCGACATTGGGAAACGCCCCGCGTACGGCATCCGGCAACGTTTCGGCAAATACGCCTTCCAAGGCCGCCGCGGCCAGGCCCCGCGGCGTGTCGGCATCCAGGCCGGCCAGGAACCAGTGATCGATGCGGTCGCCCAGCGCGGTGATCACGCCAGCCACATCCTTGTCGGCGAGGGCGCCGTAAACGGCGTAGACGCGGCCGGTAGCCGGTTGCGCATCAAGCCAGGCGGCCAACGCGCGGGCGGCCTGCGGGTTGTGGCCCACATCCACGAGCGTACGCGGGTGTTCCGCTATCTGCTGCAGGCGGCCCTCGACGCGCACGCCGGTGAGCGCCGACGCCACCGCGACGGCAGGCACCGCCAGTGGCCCGCGCAGTGCGTGCAGGCTAGCGATGGCGGCCGAGGCGTTGGCGAACTGAACAGGTGCGGCAAGGGCCGGAAGCGGCAGCTCAAGGGTGGTGCCATCCGTATGAAACCACCGCCAGCGGGAGTCACCCGTGCCCGCTGCGGGGGTCTCCCACCAGAACGAAGAACCTGCCCGCTCAATGAGGGCACCTGCGCCGCGGAGCGCATCGAGCAAACCTTCCGGCGGATCGAGCTCACCCACGACGGCGGGCCGCCCGGCACGGGCAATACCCGCCTTCTCCCGGCCAATACTGTCGCGATCATTGCCAAGCCATGCCTGGTGATCAAGGTCGATGGTCGTAATGACGACGAGATCGGCATCAATGATGTTCACCGCATCCAGCCTGCCACCCAGCCCGACTTCGAGAATGGCGACATCCATACCGGCGCGGGCCATCACATCGATGGCCGCGAGGGTACCGAACTCGAAATACGTCTGGGCGATAGTGCCGCGTGCGGCTTCAATGCGTTCAAACGCGGCGACGAGCGCCGCATCGCTGGCATCCACACCATCGATGCGCACACGTTCGTTGTAGCGCACGAGGTGCGGGGATGTGTAGCAACCCGTTCGGTAACCCGCAGCGCGCAGCATGCCCTCCAGCAGCGCCACCGTGGAGCCTTTGCCGTTGGTGCCGCCGACGGTGATGACGATGGGCGCAGGCCGAGGTGCGCCCATCGCCTGCCATACCGAACGCACCCGATCGAGGCCCAGCTCGATCTCATGGACGTTGGTCGTCTCCTGGTACGCCAGCCATTGCTCCAGGGTGCGGGTCATGTGCGTGCCTCTGCGCGTTCGAGTTCGCGCATCCAGAAATCGAGGGTATGGGGTGATGCTTCCGCATGGCCACGCTCCTTCCATGACAGCGTGCACGCCATGCCATCCACAGGCGCGTATCCCCGGCCACGCCAGAAGGCATCGTTGGGGCGGTAGCCCGCAGGCATGCGTGGATCGCCAGCATCGCGCCGCACGGAGCAGAACGCGGCAAAGCGAAACCGGCCCAGGGACGCCGCGTGTGCCTCGCGCGCATCAAAGAACGCGTGGCCTGCACCCCGACCGCGCCACGGCGACAAAAGCACCGATTCACCAAAGTAGAAGATGCGATCCAGTGCCAGGCCGCGCGCCAGGAACGGTGCATGGAAGGCGGTGCCATCGTCAGCCAGCGGGATGCCGGTGGATGCCCCGACGGCCTCCCCCGCCTCCGTCCGAGCCACCACGCAGATGCTGCCAGGTGACGCGGCGTAAGCGGCGAGGTAATCGCGCTCATAGTCGCGGTCACCGTCGTACAGGTAGGGCCAATCGCGGAACACGGCGATCCGCAGCCCGGCCAGCTCATCGGCCACGGGCAGGATCTGCTGCCCTACGTACGAGGTCATCGTGAGACCGGAAATGGGGCGCATGGCGGAAAGCCCAACGAAAGAGCCGCAAAGCTTAATGGGACATCCGCCCGTGCGCACCTGCATGGGCGCTCGGCGGAAGAAACGCACGAGGTTTCCCATGTTCGCGCCATGGTCCCACCTGGTTGACTGGACAAGTGTCCACGCCATCACACCGTTCCTCGCCTGGTTGCACCTGAAAGACCTGGCGGGCGACCCGCGCGAGATCGCCGAGGCGATCCTAATCTCAATGCTCCAGGTGGGCATCATCGCCCTGCTCTTCCGGCCGCTTGAATCCATGATTCCGGCCGAGCGCTGGGAACATCGCAGGCTAACCCGGGTCGACTGGCAGTACACCCTGATGATGCTGCTGGGCATCTTTCCGATGTTCAGTTATCTGGTGCTCACCCCGATCAGCAATTACTTTGGCGGCGCGGATGCGAGCCCGGGCGATGAGTCGCTACTAGGCATCGTTCACTGGATCCCGATGCTGAAGGACCATCCACTCGCGCTGTTCGTCGTCTACTACATCATTTACGACCTTGTGTATTACTGGATGCACCGGCTGCAGCATGCCCTTCCCTGGTGGTGGGCATTGCACAGCATGCACCACAGCACCCGGCAGATGAGCTGCTGGACCAATGATCGTGGCAGCCTCGTCGATGGGTTCCTGCAATCCATGGTGTTGGCCGGCGTTGGCGTGGTGATCGGCGTGGCACCCACCGATTTTGCGTGGTTGGTGCTGCTGGGAGAGCTGGTCCAGAACTTTTCACACGCGAACGTGCGCGTACGCTTCGGGCCAGTGTTTGATCGGCTTCTTGTCTCACCCACCTTCCATCGGCTGCACCACATGCTGGTGGACCCCGATCGCCCGACATTGCACAACTGCAACTTCGGCCAGGTCTTCTCGATATGGGACACCCTCTTTGGCACGGCACTGCACGGCGAGCCCATCCGACCGACCGGCGTCGGCGACCCCATGGTGGACGCGGACAACGACAAAAGCCTGGCCGGCCTGCATTGGGCCGCGTTCCGCCGATTCTGGGGCGCGTTCACCAGCAGGGCCGGTTGGAAGCTCGGCGAAGTGGCCTTTAGCGAGGATTACCGGCCGGTATCCGTGAAAGATATTGACTTACATGCGTTACATAACGAAAAAGGCCAGCCTCACGGCCGGCCTTTCTTTTCGCACGACGCCGTCGATTAGCAGTCGGCGCCACCGAACGGATCGTCGAGGATGATGGTGTCGTCACGATCGGCGCCGGTGGCCACGAGCGCCAGCTTGCACCCGGAGAGTTCTTCCACCGCACGCAGGTAAGCGCGAGCGGCCGGGGGCAGCTTGTTCCAGTCACGGATGCCCGCGGTGGATTCTTCCCAGCCCGGGAACTCCAGGTACACCGGCTTGCACTCATCCCAACCATCCGCATCGAGCGGGGCCAGTTCACGGCGCTTGCCGCGGTATTCGTACGCGATGCAGACCTTGATGCTTTCCAGGCCATCGAGCACATCGAGCTTGGTGATGGCCAGGCCATCAATGCCGTTGATCTGCACGGCACGCTTGAGCGCGACCAGGTCGATCCAGCCGCAGCGGCGCGGGCGGCCGGTGCTGGCACCGAACTCGTTGCCCTTCTTGCGCAGCAGTTCGCCCATCTCATCGTTCAGCTCGGTCGGGAACGGACCGCCGCCAACCCGCGTTGCATAGGCCTTGCAGATACCCAATACGTAGTCGATATCACGCGCGCCCACGCCCGTGCCGGCCAGTGCGCCGCCCACGGTGGTATTCGACGAGGTGACATACGGGTAAGTACCGTGATCGATATCGAGCAGCGCGCCCTGTGCGCCTTCGAACAGGATGTTGCCGCCTTCCTTGCGCACGTCGTGCAGGATGGTAGCCACGTCATCGACCATCGGGCGCAGGTACTCGCCCCAGGTGAGCGCTTCGTCCAGCACGGTCTGGTAATCGACAGGCTCGGCCTTCAGCCACTGGGTGAGCACGAAGTTGTGGTAATCGACCGCAGCCTTCACCTTCTCCGGCAGCTCGTGCGGGTACATCAGGTCGGCCACACGGATGGAGCGGCGGGCGACCTTGTCTTCGTAGGCCGGGCCAATGCCGCGGCCGGTGGTGCCGATGGCCTTGGCGCCGGAAGCGACTTCGCGCGCCTTATCGACGGCGATGTGGTACGGCATGATCAGCGGGGTAGCCGGCGAGATCTTCAGGCGGGCGCGCACATCAACGTTCTGCGCTTCCAGCTCGGCGATTTCGCTCATCAGGGCAGCCGGCGAGAGCACCACGCCGTTGCCGATGAGGCACAGCGCGTCATCGCGCAGGATGCCCGACGGGATCAGGTGAAGAACCGTCTTCTTGCCCTTGATCACCAGCGTGTGGCCGGCATTATGACCGCCCTGGAAACGGGCGACGGCACCGACGCGCTCGGTGAGCAGATCGACGATCTTGCCCTTGCCTTCGTCGCCCCATTGCGCGCCGAGAATAACTACTGACTTACCCATGGTGGTGGTTCTCTTAGGTTGCATGTGCCCGCAAGGGCGATGTGGATGCGGTTTTAGCGCTGGCGGCCAGGGCCGTCGTTGAGGTAGCGCAGGAATTCGGAATCGGGCTTGAGCACGAGCGTGGATTTACCGTCGGCGAAGGCCTTCCGGTAAGCGGCCATGCTGCGATAGAACGCAAAGAACTCGGGATCCTGCCCGTAGGCGGATGCATAGATGGCCGCTGCCTTCGCGTCGCCATCGCCGCGCACGGAGGTCGCATCGCGGTTCGCATCGGCAAGGATCACCGCGCGCTGGCGATCGGCATCGGCGTGGATCTTCTGCGCGTTCTCCTGCCCCGTCGAACGCAGTTCATTGGCAAGACGCGTACGCTCGGTGCGCATGCGCTTGTACACCGAACCACTCACCTCTTCGGGCAGATCGATGCGCTTGATGCGCACATCCACGATGCTTACGCCCAGGGTTTTCCGGGCCACGGCATCGGTACGCTCGCGCACATGGCCCGTGATGTCCTTGCGGCCGCCGCTGATCAGCTCTTCGAGCGGGCGTGAGTTGAATTCGTCACGCAAGGCATCCTTCACCACCGGGGTAAGGCGGCCGATCGCGGCGGTCGGGTCGCCCGCCGTGGCGCGGTAGTACGCGGCATTATCGGCGATCCGCCACTTCACGTAGAAATCGACGGCGACCGTCTTCTTTTCCTTGGTGAAGTAGCGCTCGGGCGGTGCATCGAGGCCAAGGATACGGTTATCGAACAGCACTGCCTGCTGTGCCAGCGGCACCTTGAAATGCAGGCCCGGCTGGTAATCCGAGCGAACGATGCGGCCGAACTGCAGCAGCAACGCGTTCTGCCCTTCCTTTACGACAAAAACACTGTTGAAGCCCAGCAACACGAGGGCGACGACGACGAGGCCGGAAATCATCTTCACGGGTTGCCTCCCTGCTGCGCCGGTGCCGCATCGGTCGTGGCGGACTGCACCACGGTACCGACGCCAGGCACATTGCGCACGCTGGTGTTGCCCGCTTCAACGGGCAGCTGGATCAGGTTCTTGCCGTTCGTGCCATCCACGACCTTCGGGTTGTGGCTCATCACGTCCTCGACGGTTTCAAGCCACAGCCGGCGGCGGGTGACGTCGGGCGCGGCGCGGTATTCCTTCAGCAGCAGGTTGAAGCGGTCGGCATCGCCGGTGGCGACGGCGATCCGCTCGACCTTGTCGGCCTCGGCGGAGCCCGCGATGCGGGCGGCTTCGCCGCGCGCCTCCGGGAGCACCTTGCTCTGGTAGGCCAGGGCCTCGTTCTCGGCACGCTGGCGGTCTTCACGGGCCGCGTTCACGTCATCGAAAGCGTCCTTGACCTGCTGCGGGGGCGACACGCTCTGGAAGCTCACGCCGGTGACGGCGATGCCCGAGTCGTACATATCAAGGGTGGACTGCAGGATGGAGAGGGTCTGCTGCTGCAGGGTTTCCTTCGCCTCGGGCGTGGCGTCCACGCCTGGCGCCTGCGCCGGCGCCGCTTCGGCACCGGGCGTGGTCAGGATGTTATCCATGGCGTTGGCGCCCACCACCGAACGGACCGCGGCCTCGGCGGCGTTCTTCAGCATGTTTTCCGCATTATCCGCATTGGAGAACAGAAACTTGCGTGCGTCGGAGACCTGGTACTGAACGTTGAAGTCGATGGCGATGATGTTTTCGTCGCGGGTGAGCATCGAGACGGTGTCGGACACGGTGCGGACCTGGGTGGTTTCGACCTTGGTCACCGTTTCAATCGGATTCGGGGCCTTCAGGTGCATACCCGGGGGCAGCACGCGGGCGAACTGGCCGAAGCGCAGGACGACGCCGACCTGGCGCGCATCGATCACCGTAAAGCTCGACACAAGCAGCCACGCAACGACAAAGACGAGCAGGATGGCCAGTACGCCGCCACTGCCGGCACCGAAACGGCCGAAGCGTGAGGTGAACTGCTTCAGCAGGCCGTCCAGGTCGAACTTGCGCTGACCCTGCCGGTTGCGGTTCCAGGGGTCCTTCTGGCCGTTGCCGGGTTCGTTCCAGGGCATGGTCGACAGTCTCCTTCGGGGACCGGAGGGTGGGCGGCTGGAAAGCCATCGGGGCGGGCCCGGATCGGCAGGGGAAGGCAAGGAGCACGAAAACACCCCGTTGCCGCGCCGAACGGGCACGCAAACACCGCGAATTCTACCAGAGGACTACCGGTCAGTGCTCGGCGTGGGGCGGATCGATCAGGTCGCGCAGGGGCGATCCATGGGCGTCATCGCCTGCCAGCGGGGCCAGGACGGAGCGCGGGGCATCGATATCCAGCTGCCAGCCGTGCTCGTCGATGGCCTCGCCCGCGATCGCCCCGGCGGCCTTCAGGCGGGCATGCAGGCGCCCTGCGGTGAGCGGCAGGCGCAGCTCCGCGCGCACCCTGTCGCCACCCAACAGTTCGCCGAGGGCATCACGCAGGCCCTCGAGGCCGGCCCCGGAATGGGCCGAAAGCCACACGGTCCGGGGCTTGCCATCGTCGCCACGATCAACACGAGGCTGGGCTTCCTCAATGAGATCTATCTTATTCATGACCGAGAGCTGGGGTACGTCGCCCGCCCCAATCTCTTCCAGGACCGAATTCACGACCCGGCGCAGCAGCTCGCGCTCCTCGTCGGCCGCGTCGCTGACATGAATCAGGAGATCGGCATCGCGCGCCTCGGCCAGGGTGGCGCGGAACGCCGCCACCAGATCGTGCGGCAGCTCTCGGATGAAGCCGACGGTATCGGCGACGACCGCCGGGCCACAACTCAGGCCATCGATCTTGCGTACGGTGGGATCGAGCGTGGCGAACAACTGGTCGGCCGCGTAGACACCCCCGGTAGTGAGGGCGTTGAACAACGTGGATTTGCCCGCGTTGGTGTAGCCCACCAGGGCCACGCGCGGCACGGTGTTGCGCAGCCGCGCCCGGCGCTGCTGATCGCGCTGGACCTGCACCTTTTCAAGGCGCTTGGTGAGCATCTTCACCCGCTCGGCAAGCAGCCGGCGGTCGGTTTCCAGCTGGGTTTCGCCCGGGCCGCGGTTGCCGATGGCACCGCCGCGCTGGGCATCAAGGTGGGTCCAGCCACGTACCAGGCGGGTGGCCAGGTGCTTTAGCTGGGCCAGTTCCACTTCCAGCTTGCCCTCATGGGAGCGGGCACGCTGGGCGAAAATATCGAGGATGAGCCCTGCCCGGTCGACGACGCGGGTCTTCAGGTGCTTTTCGAGGTTGCGCTCCTGCACGGGCGTGAGCACATGGTCGACCAGCACGAGGTCGGCCTCCAGGGCACGCACGGCCTCGGCGACCTCATCGGCCTTGCCCGTACCGATGTAATAACGCGGATTGGGCTCGCTTACGCGGGCCGGGATGCTGGTAAGGATCTCGGCACCCGCCGAGGAGACCAGCTCGGCGAATTCTTCGCCGCGGCGCGCCGCATCGCCTTCGCCCCGGGAATGCGGGAGCACCAGGATCGCGCGATCGCCTTTCTTTTGCCTATCGAACACTTAGGGGATTGACCTCATGGATAGAGAAGGAGACGGGCAGGCCAGCCTGGCCTGCCCGTACTCGTCCTTACCAATATGGGTTCAGCCTTGGGCCCCTCAACCCTCGGCGTCACCACCTGCTGCGTCTACATGGCTTTCATGGCCACCCACACGGACATTCCGGCTGGGGACCACGGTGGAGATGGCGTGCTTGTACACCATCTGACTCACCTGGTTACGCAGCAGCACCACGAACTGGTCGAACGACTCGATCGTGCCCTGCAGCTTGATACCGTTCACCAGGTAGATGGCGACCGGCACACGCTCACGGCGAAGCGCATTCAGAAACGGATCTTGCAACGATTGCCCTTTGGACATTTTTTCTTCTCCCCTACGCCTCTCGTACGGGTCCGGGTAAAAAAACGCCAATGCGGCGCCCCGGCCCAAGTGCCTTGAATCTTAACTGCTTTTAAACGCTCGCTGGAAGCGGCCAGCGTGACGATGTAGGCAATTAAATGAACTGCCCTACCGCCCTGCCCACTTCCGGCAACGGATCCCCCTGATCCGGGTCGAACGCGCGTGCGTCAAGCTCGCTCCGCAACCAGGTGATCTGGCGCTTTGCGAGTTGCCGCGTTGCATAGATACCACGGTCACGGAAGTTCTGGGCATCCCCTTGGCCATCAAGGAATTCCCAGGCCTGCCGGTAGCCCACGGCACGGATCGCCGGAAGGTCCGGGTGCAGGTCGCCGCGCGCCTTGAGTCCTCGCACTTCATCGAGGAAACCGTCGGCCAGCATCACATCGAATCGCCTGGCGATGCGTTCGTGGAGCGCCGCACGGTTCTCAGGAACCAGGGCCAGCTTGAGCACGCGCCACGGGAACGGCTTGCGCGGGGCGTTCTGGAGCTCGGTGATCGGCCGACCGGTCAGTTCCATGACCTCCAGGGCCCGCTGGATCCGCTGGGCATCGGCAGGCCGGATACGTTCGCCGGCGACTGGGTCGGCGGCGGCCATGCGGGCATGCATCGCCACCCAGCCGATCGCCGCCGCCTCCGCGGCCAGGCGCTCGCGCACGGCCGCATCGGCCTCGGGCAACTCAGATAACCCTCGCTGGAGCGCGCGAAAGTAGAGGCCAGTACCGCCCACGAGTAGCGGCACGTTGCCCTTCCCGGCCACGCGCCCCATCGCTGCCGCGGCATCTTCCGCGAAATCCGCCGCCGAGTAAGGTTGCGCCGCGTCGCGGATATCGATCAATTCATGGGGATAGCGCGTGAGCGTCGCCCGGTCCGGCTTCGCCGAGCCAATGTCCAGTCCGCGGTACACGAGCGCCGAATCGACGCTTATCAGCCCAAGGGGAAAGCGATCAGACAATTCGCAGGCGAGCGCCGTCTTCCCTGAGGCGGTGGGTCCCATAAGGAAGATGGCAGGGGGGCGGGTATCGCGGGTCATCGCTAGGGCAAAGTCTGAACGTCCGCAAGGGTAACCCAGCATGGAGACGGGGATGGCCATCGGTGACACGATCGAAGCACCTAAACGACCTGCGGAAGGATTCGATGAACGTGAGGGCATTGGCTTGTGGGGTCGCGTTGGCGATGGGCCCAGTGGTTTCCGCTTCAGGGGCGACTGTCGTGCCCACCGTCTATGAAGCCGGACACTTCTACGTAACCCCGACACTGGCGAAAGGCGGAACACTGAAGCTCATTCTGGATACCGGTGGGCCGGGGCCGACCTGGGGTCTTTTCCCGGATACGGCAGCGCGCCTGGGGCTGGCATCCGCTACCTGCGACGGCCATGACTTTTTCCTCCAACCGCCCGAGTTCGCGCCGGGTAGAGGATTGCCCGCGTCGGTGCGATCGTGCGGCAAGGCATTCAAGGCCTCCGCCACCACAGTGAGCGACACAAGCGTTGAGGGTGTCGTGGGCAGCTTCTATCTATTCGATCATGCCTGGACACTCGATTATCCGAAGCATCAACTGATCGTTGAAGACGCTTCCTGGCATCCGACGCGAGGGGCGCGGGAAGCGCAGGTGGCTTTCATGCTCAATGCGCGTGGCGACGTCGGCTCGCCCTTGCCCACCCTTACAATGAGGGTGGACGGAAAGCCCTTCGACATGTTGCTGGATACGGGAGCAACGGCGCACCCTTCTCCCGCCGGATTGAAAGCCATGGGCACGAGGGTGGCGGGTGGCGGCTTTGCTGCGGGGAGCTACATCGTTACCTCGGTGATGGATGCCTGGCACGCGGCGCATCCCGATTGGCCCATGGTCGAAGCCGGAGACGATCTTTCAGGCGCCGCCAAGGCAACCCGCACGATACGCGTACCTGCCGTGGAAATTGCGGGCCAGGTCGTAGGTCCCGTCTGGTTTATTGAGCGCAGGGATGCAGCATTCAGTGACAAGGGTATCGGTCAGTATATGGTGGGTGACGTCAAAGGCGCCGTGGGCGGCAACGTGTATGCGCATTTTCGTATGACGATCGACTACCCGCACAAGAAGGCATGGTTCACGTGTGTCCAGGAATGCATGCGATCGCCCTGACCATCGACTAGCCGCGCAGCAACGCCTGGTTCGCCCGCATAAAGGTTGCAAGGCACCGGCCGGGCTCAAGATTCAAGCAAGCAACGGCGCCTACAGCTCTGCGCGTGTTACGCCTACATCACCCTCCGCGCACCCATGGCAGCAGGCGCCGGCTTCTTCGCCGCTTCGATGGGGGCGTGCATGGCCCTCGCGAAACTGATGCAGCTGATGTTCTTCTGATGGCCATGCGTGAACATGACACAAGAAAGGCCACCCGAAGGTGGCCTTTTGTTTGAACCGCCTTGCAAGCCGGTTCAGCGCGCCGGCGTACCGAGCTCCTTGAGCAATGCAGGCGACGGATACACCTTGTCCATCAGCCAGCGCATGTAGCGCATATCCACGTGGATGGCGCGCTTGTAACGCGGGTCGTACATCCAGCTCGCACTCACCGCTTCCCAGTTGCTGTCGAAGTTGAGGCCGACAAGTTCGCCCTTCGCGTTGAGCACCGGCGAGCCCGAGTTGCCGCCCGTTGTATCGAGATTGGAAAGGAAGTCGACCGGCATGGCGCCCGTTTTCGGATCGGCATAGCCCGCGAAGTCGCCCTTTTTGATCGCATCGAGCAATGGCTGCGGGGCGTCGAACGGAATCTTCCCTGTGTTCTTCTCGACGATGCCCTGAACCGTGGTCAACGGGGCATACGTCACCGCATCCCGAGCCACCAGCGGGGTGACCTTGCCGTAGCTGACACGCAGCGTGGAGTTGGCATCCGGATATACCGCCTTGCCTTGCTTTTCGCGGTAGCCGATCAGCGCCTGCATATACGCCGGGCGCAGTCGCAGCAAGTCGCCATCACGCCCCTTCTTTTCATCCTCGATCCGCAACAACGCCGGGCGAAGCGCACGGGCGGCCACCATCAACGTATCCGTGCTCTTCTCCACGTCAGCCGGCGGCGCGGCGAACAGCTTGTTGCGTTCGGCCTCGTCGGCAAACGTCGTTGCACCGTAGATCCGATCGAGCGCCTTCGCCAGTTCTGCTGGCGTCGTGCCGAACACCTTGTCCACCTCGGCCAGATGCTGCGCCGCCGGGAGCTTCTGGTAACGCGTGAGCAGCGAGGTGACCAGCGCCTTTTCGACCTTGGGGTCATAGCGGCGCTGAATCTGCTTCAACTGGCTCTGGATCAGCTCTTCGTCGCGTTTCTGGTAGCCACTTTCGCGCTCGGCATCCACCTTGGGGCGCTCGATCGCAAGGCGATCAACGTTAAGCGCACCGCGCATCAACTGGGTCTGGCTCGAGAGCAGGCCCATCAACAGGTCGCGCTCACGCACGTCCTTGCCCTGGGCGATAAGCGACATGGCCTGGTCGATCTGCGGCTTGAGGGTCTTCGCCTCGGGCTGCGTGGCAAGCCAGGCCAGCATCGCGGCCTCGTCCTCCCGGCGCGCCGCAACCGCATCGCTACGCTCCAGGCCCTCCAGTTCACCGCTGAAGCGCTTGATGCCGTTCTTCAGCGATTGCAGCTGCGAGGCGTAGCGGATGGCAGCGTCCTTGTCCGTCTTGCCCTGGTCCTCGATCACGTCCTGGAGCGCCTTCAGCACGGCCACGGAGGTCGGCAGGCGCCATTCCACCTGGTCGGCGAACTCAGCCGCGGTGCGGTGGCGGTAGGTGATGCCGGGATAGCCCGCCAGCATGACGAAATCGCCCTCGGCCACGCCTTCCGTCGCGATCTGCAGGTGCGACGGTGGATGGTACGGCTTGTTGTCCGGCGAGTAATCGGCCGGCCTGCCGTCCGGGCCTACATAGGCGCGCAGGATGGTGAAATCGCCGGCATGGCGCGGCCACATGAAATTATCGGTCTCGTCCCCGTAGTTGCCGATGGCGCGCGGGGGGGCGTAGACAAGGCGGATATCACGGAGCTCCAACTGCTTCACCAGGTAGAAGTCGCGGCCGTAGAACATGGTGGCCACGCTGCACTTGATGCCCGCCTCCTTCTCGCACTCGGCCACGAGCGCCTTGCTGGCGGCGTCCACGGCGTCGTAGTACGCCCGGCCCGTCTTGCCCTTGGCGCCAGCGAGGATCCGGTCAGTGACCTTGTCGAAGCCGACAGTGACCCGGGCCCGGTAGTCCGGGTTGGCCGGGAGCTCACCGGCGCGGTCGGGCGCTACGTAGCCATGGGTGATCAGGTCGCGGTCCGGCCTGGCGTTGTACTGGATGACCCCGAACGCGACGTGGTGGTTGGTGACGAGCAGGCCATCGGCCGAGACGAAGGAGCCCGTGCCACCGCCTACCCGCACGACCGCGTTGAGCGGCGCCTTGGTCAGGTCGGCCAGATCGGCCGCATCGCCACGGTAGCCCGCAGCCTTGAGGTTTTTCGCAATCGAAGGCAGCTGAGAGGGCATCCACATGCCCTCGTCGGCTTTCGCTTCCAGCGCCAATGCCATGGCGGCTCCCAGCATCATGGTGCGGATTCGCATCGTCTCACTTGCCCCTGTGGGTTCCAAAGCTACCCCACCCTAGAGGCCCCGGGTGGCCGCTGGCAATGCCGCGGCGCACAAGCCAACCTACCTGCCACGGCCTATAATGGCGGTTTGGTCCGCCCCCGCGGCCCCTCCCCACGAGAACCTGAAAGCCCATGCAGCAGACGATGAAAGCGCTGGTAAAGCGCCACGCCGAACAAGGCATCTGGATGGAAGAAGTGCCGGTCCCGACCCCGGGCCCGAACGAGGTGCTGATCAAGATCGAGAAAACCGCCATCTGCGGTACCGATCTGCATATCTATAAGTGGGACGAGTGGTCCCAGCGCACGATCACGCCGGGCCTCACCATCGGCCACGAGTTCGTGGGCCGCATTGCCGAGATCGGCCCGGGCGTGACCGGCTACAAGATCGGCGACCGCGTATCGGCCGAAGGCCACATCGTGTGCGGCCATTGCCGCAACTGCCGTGCCGGCCGCCAGCACCTGTGCCCGAACACCGTGGGCATCGGTGTGAACCGCAACGGCGCGTTCGCCGAATACATGACCATGCCGGCCTCGAACCTGTGGCCGATCCCGGACCAGATCCCGTCCGAGCTGGCCGCCTTCTTCGACCCGTACGGCAACGCCGCGCACTGTGCGCTCGAGTTCGACCTGATCGGCGAGGACGTGCTGATCACCGGCGCCGGCCCGATCGGCATCATCGCCGCGGGTATCGCCAAGCACGTGGGCGCCCGCAACGTGGTCGTGACCGACGTCAACGATTACCGCCTGAAGCTGGCCGCCGACATGGGCGCCACCCGGGTGGTGAACGTCGCCAACCAGTCGCTCAAGGACGTGGTGAAGGACCTGCACATCGAAGGCTTCGACGTGGGCCTGGAGATGAGCGGCAACCCGCGCGCCTTCAACGACATGCTCGAGTGCATGTACCACGGCGGCAAGGTGGCCATGCTCGGCATCATGCCGCGCGGTGCCGGCATCGACTGGGACAAGGTCATCTTCAAGGGCTTGACCCTGCAGGGCATCTACGGCCGCAAGATGTACGAGACCTGGTACAAGATGACCCAGATGGTGCTGACCGGCTTCCCCCTGCAGAAGGTGCTCACCCACCAGATCGCGATCGACGATTTCCAGAAGGGCTTCGACCTGATGGACGCGGGCGTTTGCGGCAAGGTCGTCTGTAGCTGGACCTAAGCTAGCCGTATGTAGGAGCGGGGGGGGGGGGGGGGGGGGGGGGGGGGGGGGGCCCCCCCCCCCGCCCCCCCCCCCCCCCCCGGGGGGGGGGGGGGGGGGACCCCGCCTGACGCCACAGCCACCAAGACCCACCCGATCTCGAGAGCAGTGTAGACCTG